>NBLL01000034.1 GCA_002084355.1 Bacteroidetes bacterium 4572_128
AATATCTTATCTCTAATAACCGAGCCGGAAAAAGAAGGTGAATACTACGAAATAAGCGAAGATATTAAAAATCAGAATAAAACAACGATTAAAATAAATACTCGCAAAACTACCCAAGTTGCATACAAAATAGAAGAGCCTGAACACAAAAGCGTAAGAAGAGAGATGGGAAGAGGAAGATTGCTTTTTTACGTTTCTTTTGATAAAGGAACGGCATTCTTAGACATAGAAAATTTAAAATCATTACTAGATATACAAAATTTTTAATGGTTTTAGAAGCAACATATAAAAAAAAGGTTAGTTTGGCACATCGTAAAAAATACGCACAATTTTTTACTTGCCAAAATTATGGCTAAGTGGCTATTAGTAAATAATGAAATAAAAAATGTGCTTGACCCTGCATTTGGTCTTGGTATTTTTTCAAGATTATTAATTTCCCAAAACAAAGATTTGAATATAAAAGGCTTTGACGTAGACCCTGTAATTTATAAATCTGCACAACAAAATTTCCCTAAAAATTCAAATGTTCAATTATTTTTAGAAGATTACCTATTCAATGACTGGGATAATAAATATGACGGTATCATTTGTAATCCACCATATTTCAAATTTCACGATTACGAAAATAAAACAACATTAAAAGAGATAAAACAACGATTAAAGATAAATTTAAGTGGTTTTACGAACATTTATACCTTGTTTATTTTAAAATCAATTTTTCAGATCAAAGAAAACGGAAGAATTGCTTACATCGTTCCATCTGAATTTTTAAACTCAGACTACGGAACTTATGTAAAAGATTATTTATTAAAATCAAATACACTCAGACACATTATTATTTTTGATTTCAAAGAAAATGTTTTTGATGATGCTTTAACAACAAGCACTATTTTATTGTTAGCAAAAGATGACAATACAGATGAAGTGCAAATTTCAAAAATAAGTAAGGTCAATGAATTAAATAATATTTCAGAGTATATTGAAAAATACCCCAAGATTAAAGGAGAAATATCAATTAACAAAGATAAAATTGACCCGAATATAAAATGGCGAAACTATTATCAAAAACAACAAAGTTCAAAATATAAAAATTTAATTCAATTTAGTGAAGTCGCAAAAGTTGTTAGAGGAATTGCGACAGGTGCTAATGATTATTTTTCATTCAATGTACAAAAAGCACAAAAATATAAAATAGATAAAAACCACTTACTTTCGTGTATCACAAAATCAAAGGACATAGAAAATCCTTTTTTTACAACTTCTGATTTTGAAACCTTAAAAAATAAAAATGCAAATATTTTCTTATTAGATGCCGACAAAAAGCAACAAGACGAAAACGTATTAGCATATATTGAAAAAGGAGAACAAGAGGAAATTAATAAAAAGTTTCTAACATCAAAAAGAAAACCTTGGTATAAACTTGAAAATAGAATACCACCACCAATTTGGGTTGGCGTGTTTAATAGAACAGGATTAAAATTTGTTCGCAACGAAGCAAATATTCGTAATTTGACAACATTTCACTGTATTTACCTTGTTGATAACTTATTTAATAAAATAAATATTGATTTACTTTTTGCATATTTATTAACAGATACAGCAAAACAGATATTTGATGATAACAGAAGAGAATACGGAGATGGTTTAAAGAAATTTGAACCAAACGATTTGAATAAAGCGTTAATGTTAGATTTATCAAAATTAAGCAAAGAAACTTCGGATAAAATAATTTTGCTCTATCAGGAATATCGAATATCTGTAATTCAAAATAATGAAAATAATGAATTAATTAATCAGATAAACAACATTTTGAGAAAAGAATACGAAACATAACATTTCCAATATGTGCAGCTGAAAACAATAATTACAAATTTTAATTATAACTTTGTAAATAATTTAATATAAAAAAAATGAAAGATTACAGAAATGAATTATTTGAAATAATCTACGAAAATATAAGATCAAAAAGGAAACGTATATTTTTGTATTTTATTCATAATTATGATTATATGAAAGGAGAACTAAAAATTACAAACCGACCTTTAATATATATTGATAATGAAATTCAAAAAGTTTTTAACTCTATTCAGAAGAAGGATCTAAGATTTAATCAAGTTACAACAGCAATTTTTGGACCTCATTTTCATCCCGAACGGAGTGCCCAGTCATATAATGTGTATGCAAAACTTTATTTTGATAAAAACGAAGTAAAAGAACTTATTGATACTAATAAACTAGAATCATTTGAACATATAAAAATTAATAATCATGTTTTTTATACAATTGATGCAATTGCTAAATCTCTATCGAAAGACTTTAATGAAAATGAAAATAATTCTAAAACTAAGCCTGAAAAACATACAAAAGAAATTGAAACTGATGAAATTGATGAGTTTGCAAAAATAAAAAGTATAAAATTATCTAATTTTCTAAATATTAATGATATAAATATAGAATTTTCACCTGGTATAAATTTAATTATCGGCGAAAATAATATTGGGAAAACAGGATTTGTTAAATTTTTATATGCCAATTCCAAAGCCTATGAAGAATATGGAAAAACGAAAGGGACATCTAACGAACGTAGTTTTAAAGAACGTCTGAGTATAAAAACACAAAAAACATTTCAATCTGATGAAAAAATTGGAGCTATTGTCAATAAATCAAGTGATAAAGAATTAATTAGTCATCTTGTTTTCAGCACCAATGATATTGAAGATAAATATATCAATATGTCGTTTAAGAAATCGACAAAAACAGAAATAGCGAATGTTGATTTTACTGAAATTTATTCTAAAAATTCATTATACAAGTATAACGCAGTATTCATTCCGGCAAAAGAAATTTTAAGCATTTCTAATGCTATTAAAGTAGCTTTAAATTACCCTACTGACGGTTTTGATGCTACTTATGAAGATTTATTGAAAGATATAGAACCATTATTTGCAAAAAAATCAGAGAAAAACATATTAAATAAAATTGCTAAAAAAATAGAGAGCGAAATAATTGAAGGTGAAATAGAATATAATAAAAGTAAAAGTAAATATTTTTATAAAGACAAAGACGGACATAGATTTGATTTAACAATGTCGGCAGAAGGTATAAAACAATTAGGAATTATTCCTCTTTTGATTAATACCGGAAAAATAACAGAAGGAACTATTTTGTTTTTGGATGAACCCGATAATAATCTGAACCCTGTAGCCATATTTCACAACATATTTCACTATATAATGAATACAAAGAAACTTTTGAAAATATAAATTTTCCAAAAAGTAAGTTTTTTGCATTGTATAAAGATAAAAATAGAAAAACTAGTATTGAAGTTGGAGATGATTTATTAGATATTCAGCATAATTTAATTTTAGATGAACACGTTCGACTAACTGATAAAGAACAAGAACTAATAAGTAAATCCGAAAAATCATAAATTATGGATGAATCCAAGATGGAATTTGAAGAAAGCCTATTAAAATTCTTGTTTAATGAACAATTATGGAATCCAATTATTCAATTTGATGAACATGTTGATTATAAAAACATAAAATCAAAACTATCAGGAACAAAAGGAGTTGACTTCTTAGGTGTTTTTCAAGATAACGTTTACTTCTTTGAAATAAAGAATTTTAAAGATTATAGGATTAAAAACAAAGACAAACTAAATAATATCGGAGATAAATTAATGACCGAAATAGCACAAAAAGTTAGAGATAGCTTATCTTGTATTATTTCAGGTAAATTAAATTCTACAAACGATAAAGAACTTTGGAATGATTTTTAATCGTAATTCTGTAAACTTAGCAGAATATAAAAAAAAACTACAATCAAAGTTGAAATGGTTTATTCCTAAAAGAGCAAATATTACAATCCTAAATTTGAATAATTATCAAAATAATTTGAATTTAACAGTAGAAAATTTACCTTATGAAAATGATAATTAAATGCGTAGTGCGGTGTTTTCACCGCACAATTATACATCATAAATTTATAATGTATGAAAACAAAGCCAATCGCAAAATTTATAATATTTTTTAAAATCAAAAATTTTTTTTAATAAAATATTAAAATTTTGACGTTTTTGGAAAAAAATTTTTTTAATAAAATATTAAAATTTTGACGTTTTTGGAAAAAAATTTTTTAATGAAATATTAAAATTTTGGCGGTTTTTGAAAAAATTTTTTAATAAAATATTAAAATTTTGACGTTTTTTGGAAAAATTTTTTTTAATAAAATATTAAAATTTTAGCGGTTTTTGAAAATTTTTTTTTAATAAAATATTAAAATTTTGACGTTTTTTGAAAAAAATTTTTTTTAATAAAATATTAAAATTTTGACGTTTTTTGAAAAAAATTTTTTCAAAAAATGACGATTTTTTTATGATTTAATTTAAAATTAAAAATAAATTTTTTTTCAAAAAAATTAACAAAATTTTATGAATTTTTATAATTAAAAATTTTTTTCTAAAAAACGCCGAAATTTTATAAAATTAAAAAATTTAAAGAAATTTTTTCAAAAAATCAGCATTTTTTTATAAAAAAATAAAAATGAATTATATTTTAACACATATTTATTATTTCAAAAGGAATAATCTACAAAATTATATTTTTTTAATAATTTTAATTATTTAAAAATTCTTTTATATAAAATAAAAAATCTTCTATTGTTTCTTCCATATTTTTATAAGATTTTCCGCCTGATGCTTTTTTATGTCCACCTCCATTAAAGTATTTTCTTGCAAATAAATTAGCATTAAAATTTCCCATAGAACGAAAAGATATTTTTATAAAATCTTTATAATTAGTAAAAAAAGCAGAGATTTCAATATCTTTAATTGACATCGGTAAATTAGCGAAATTCTCTGAATCACCAACTTCAAAATTAAATTTCTCCTTTTCTTCAGCACTTAAACTTATCAAACCTAAATTATATTTTGGGAAAATTTTCATCTTTTCTGATAAAACATAAGCCGTCAATTTCATTTTGTCAAAAGAAAAACTATGAAATAAATTTTTCTGTACTTTTTCTTTATCAACTCCAATTTCTAAAATCTCTGAAACTATTTTGTGAGTTAATGAATTTGAATTTACAGAGAAAGAATTTGTATCAGAAGAAATTCCTGTAAAAATACATTCTGCAATATTTTTATCTATTAACTTTTTTTCACCTAAAATTTCTATAAAATTATAAAGCACTTCTGAGGCTGAACTGGCACTTTCTTTAGAAAGAATTAAATCAAATTGCTCAATTTCTGGAGAAGGATGATGATCTATTAAAACTTTTTTTGCTTTTGAAGAAATAATTAAATTTTCTAAATCTCCTGTTCGCAACATAGAATTAAAATCTAAACAAAAAATTAAATTTGCTTTTTTTATTAATTCTATTGAATAGGTTTCATTTTCTGAAAAAATAATAATTTCATTACTTTTTTTTAACCATTTTAAAAAATGATGAAAATTATTTGGCACAATAATATTTATTTTCTTATTTTCATATTTTTTCTTCAAAAAATGAAAAAGTCCAAGCGACGAAGATATTGCATCACCATCTGGATTTTGATGACTTATAATTACTATATTGTCAGAAAAATTTAAAAATTCTTTTAATTTAGAAAAAAAATTTTTTGTTTTATATTCCATAATTTTATTAAAAATAAATTTTTTCAAAAAAACGTCATTTTTTTAAAAAAAATTTCTTTTATCTGCTCCCCACATTAATTTGTTTCGCAGAGTAGAAAAATATGTTTGATTTTTTAATTTCAAAATTTTAATTTTAAAATTTGCTTTTTTTAGTTTAATTTCTTTTTTTGAAGAAAACTTATAAGATCTTGAATCCAGAGAAGTAAAAAAATTATAATTTCTACTTTCTACTTTTATTGAAATTTCATTATCGTCAGAAACAATAATTGGACGCATAGTTAAATTGTGAGGTGAAATAGGAGCAATAATAAAATTATTAGAATTTGGGACAACTATTGGTCCGCCAACACTTAGCGAATATGCTGTAGAACCTGTTGGAGTTGAAATAATTAAACCATCTGCCCAATAAGAATTTAAAAATTCTCCATTAATATAAACGTGCAAAGTAATTAAAGTTGTAATATCTTTTTTTACGATTGCACATTCATTTAAAGCAAAAGGAAAATTATTAAATTTATTTTCTTTGTCTTCCATTTCTATTAAAATTCTTTCTTCAAATTCATAATCACCTTTTAAAATATAATCTAAAGCAGATGAAATTTCATTTTGAGAAATAGTAGATAGAAAACCAAGTCTTCCTACATTTATGCCAATTAATGGAATATTAAAATTTCGCACCAAAGAAACAGCATCAAGAAATGTTCCGTCACCGCCAATACTTAATAAAATTTTCACATTTTGACATTCTAAATCTTCGCTTTTTTCAAAAAAAGAAATAGGTTTTTTATCTAATTTTTCTCTTATTTTTTTGTACTTTTTTGTACTTAAAATTTTTATAATAAAATTATAATAAGGTTTGAATATTATAATTTTTATATTTTCTTTTTTTAATTTTAAAAAAATCAAAAAAATACTTTTATAAAAATTTCTTCTAAAATTTCTTCCAAAAATTGCAATCTTCATAAAAATTTTTTTTTTTTGAAAAATGTAATAAATTTTTAAAAATTATAAATATTGTTTTTTTAGAAAAATTCTAATCCATCATTGAAAACAAAATCCAAGTTTTTAATTTTTTTCTCTGGTATAATAAATGTAAAAGTACTACCTTCATTTATTTTACTTTTAAAATAAATTTCTCCACTCATCAAAGTTAATAAATCTGATACTATTGCAAGTCCAAGACCATATCCTCTATTGTGTGAATTTATGTTTTCATTTAAACGCTTAAATCTATTAAAAATTAAATTTTGTTCTTCTTTTTTAATTCCAATTCCAAAATCTTTAACAGAGAAATTAAGTTTTTCATCTTTTTTTTCAATAGATATTTCTATAATTTCATTTTCATTTGAAAATTTTATAGCATTACTCAATAAATTGGAAAAAATAATTTTCACTTTTTCATAATCTAAAGAAAATATCAATTTTTTTTTATAAAAATCTTTAATAATAATTTTTAATTTTTTTTCTTCAATTCTATGTTTAAAATTTTTTATAGTATCTTTTATTAAATAAAAAATATCAAAATTTTTAATTTCCAAATTTACGTCTCCTTTTTCTAAAGATGCCGATATAAAAATATTTTTCAAATGAAAATCTAATGAAAAAGCTTCTTTATAAATTAACTTTGACATAAATTTTTTCATATTTGTTTTTTTTTGCAATAGATTTTATAGAATTTGCAAGCCCAACAATAGATGTAAACGGATTAATAATTTCATTTCTAATATTAGAAATAAAATTACTTTTCAATTTTTCAGCATTTTTCAATTTTTCATTAATTTCTAATATTTCATCAAAAAGGAATTTTTTAAAAAAATTTTTATCGTTTTTAAAACGAATTTCCATTTCTTCAAAAAAAATTTTATCACTTATTTTTTTATTATTCATAATTTATATTTTTTTTAATACAGTAGGTTTAATTTGAACTAATGGCAGATTCATTCCAATAATAGATTCTGAATGTCCAAGAAAAAAATAACCACCTTTAACAAGATGTTTACACAATTTACGAATTACTTTTTCTTGAACTTTTCTGTCAAAATAAATTAAAACATTTCTACAAAAAATTATATCAAAATTGTTATTTATATTATTATAAAAATTATCCATTAAATTTAATCTTTTAAAACTTACTTTGTTTCGTAAATTACTGATAATTCTAACTTTCCTAATATTTGCATTTTTACTTTTTAAAAAATATTTTCTTTTTAATTCGATATCCAAATTATTTATACTTTCATTAGGATAAATTGCTCTGATAGCTTTATTTAAAACTATAGTGGAAATATCTGTTCCAAGAATACTATAACTAAAAGCTGGATTTTTTAATAAAAATTCATTTAATATAATTGCCATAGTGTAAACTTCTTCGCCACTTGAACAAGCAGAGCTCCATAATTTTAAATATCTTTTACTTGTATCTTCTAAGATTTTTGGCAAAATAAATTTAGATAAAAAATCAAAATGTTTTTTTTCCCTAAAAAAATCTGTTTTATTGGTAGAAACAGCATCCATCATATTTACAAGTTCTTTTTTTTTTTCATTTTTTGAAAAAACAAAATCTATATATTCCTTGTATGAAATTATGTTAAGTTTTTTAAGCCGTTTTTGTAAACGACTTTTTAGCATTATTTTTTTTTCCGGAGGCATTTTTATACCGTAATTTTTTTGTATAAAATCACTTAATCTTTGAAAATCTCTTTCTGTAAATTTAGCATTATAAATTTTATCTAAAATTGAAATATTCATAATAAATTTTTATTAAAAACAAAAGTATAATTTTTTTTGAAATATTTTAAATAAATTCCGAAAATTTTTTATATATAATAGAAATATTATTATATGTAAATATATGAAAAAGAAAAAAATAAAGTTGTAAAATTAATATATTCTCATGATAATTTTTTTAAGGTCTTATTTTCTGAGAAAAAGATTTTTTAGAATTTATAAGAAAATTTCTTAATAATTGTTAAAAATTTTAATGAATTGAATTATTAAAAATTTTTTTCAAAAAAACGGCAAAATTTTAATAATTAAATTATTTAAAAAAATTTTTTTCAAAAAAATGGCAAAATTTTAATGTTTTTATTTTATATAATAAAATTTTTTATTCCCATAACGATAATATCATCACCTTGTTTTTCATTTTCTTGCCATTTAGAAAGTTCTTTTTCCATTATTTGTTTTTGTTTTTCTAATGAATTTTTAGAAATTCTTTCTAAAAGCATAGAAAATTGTCTCGTTCCAAAACGTTGTCTTTCCATATTATTTTGGTCTATATAACCGTCAGTTGTTAAATATATAATATCATTATTTTGTAAAATTACTTCCTGAACAGAAAAATCTAATTTTTTATTTTTTTTTAATCCACCTATAGCATATCTATCTGCTTTCAAAACTTCAACAATATTTTTCTTAAAATCAAAGAAAAATAGAGGTCTTTTCGCTCCGGAAAAATTTACTTTAGTTTTTTTATTTTTTAATTTTTCAAATCTACATAAGCATAAATTCATATTATCTTTATTTTGTGTTTTATCTTGTCTAAGGAATTTTTGTATTCCTAAGTCTAAGAGTTCTAATATTTCTGCTGTATCTATGACTTTTTTTTCTCTAATAATTTCGTTTAATAGACGACTTGTAACAACACTCATAAATGGACCGTTTTTTATACAATCAACAACAGCAACAAAAACAAAAATTTTCGATAAAATCCTCAATTCAGTGAACCAATAAAAATCTCCGGAAACAACATCTTTAGGAAAAAAAAGAATAAAAAAATCAAAATATTTTTTCATTTCTTGATCTATTGGTAAAACAGATTTTTGTATAGTTCTGGCATAAGTTAAACTTGATTCTATTAATTTATTTTGTAATGAAATTTTATTATGTGCTTTTTTTACATCGGTAATATCTGTTTCCACTGCTATCAATTTTATTAAATTACCGTTTGTGTCAAAAATAGGTGTTAATGTTGTATGTATCCAAATTTCTTTGCCTTTTTTTGTATAATTAATAGTTTTATAAAAAACAGAATTTCTTTTTTCTATACATTCTTGCAAAAGATTTTTTATTTCAGAATTATGACTATCTTTTATTATATTTATTTTTTTGCTAATAAATTCTTCATTACTATATCCATAAATTTTACTAAAACCTTTATTTATCCATTCCAAATTATAATTTTTATCAAAAATAATTACTGCATTATCTGTTTTACTAGCTACAAGAGAAAGTTTTTCTAATTCAGAATTTACAGATAATAGTTCTTCTGCTTGTGTTAAAATTTCTTCTTTTTGTTGTTCTAATTCTATATTTTTTGAAAGTATCGCTTTTTTTTGTGTTTTCAATTCTTTGTTTCTTTCACTAATTTCTTTTGTTCGTTTTTTTACTATTTCCTCTAAATTTTTATTTTGAATTTTTAAACGTTTTGTATAAAATTTTACTATAAAATATATAAATATTACAGATAATATTAAATATATAAAATAAGCAAAATTTGTTCTATGTAATGGAGGCGAAATTTCAAATCTATATTTTGCAAAAATACTTATTTCGTCATAAATATTTTTTGCTCTGACTTTAAAAAGATATTTACCTTCATATAAATTAGTATATTCTTTTTTTGTTTCGGATTTCCAATCCGACCATTTTTCATCAAATCCTTCTAATTTATAAGAATATTTTAATTCTTCTTCTCCTTCGAAAAAAGGTGCAGAATATTCAAAAATTAAAGAGTTGTTTTCATAATTTAAAATAGGAATTAAATTTTCATTTTGTTTCAGAACAGGACATAAAACGGAATCATTTTTTATGACATAATTTGTTCCCATAAATAAAATACTGTCTTTACTACAAATAACTTTTCTAATTAAAGCATTATAAACTGGGAATTTTCTATCATCTTCTCTTTTATCATAAGAATATAAACCATCAACAGCACCAAAAAAGAAAACATTTTTATTTATTTCATAAATGGAAGTCATTAACATTTTTGGCAAACGTTTTGAAAATAAAGAATCTATAAAATAAGACCCATTTTTTTTCCTTTTAAAAATTTTATTACCATCTGTCCAAATATCACCGTTTTTCATTTCTAAAACTCTTGCTATCGGCTTTTTATAATCTCCGAATTTATTTGTTGAAAAGAATTTTTCTTTTTTATTATCAAATTTATAAAAACCACGACGAGTGGCAAAATAAATTTCATTATTTATTCTATAGACTTCATTTAATCTTAATGATGGTAAATTATGACTTTTATCATAACGAAAAAGCTCATATTGCTCTTCTATAATTTTTGAATTTTTATTATTATTTTTCAAATAAAAAACACCATTATAATAAGTTGTTACCCAAATATTTCCGTTTTTTTCTTCTTCTATAGAAATAATATCTCCATTTATATTTTTTATTTTTTCTTCTTTCCATTTATTATTTTCATAATACATAGCAGATAATTTATTCGTAGAACCAACAAATATTTTATTTTTATTAATTATAGATTTTGAAATTACACGACAAGATATTTTATCAATAATTTTTTTTAATTTATTTTTTTTCAAAGAAAAAAAACCATCTGGTTTTGCCATTAATAAAATTTGAAAATTGTATATTTTCTGTTTTGTTTTGAATTTTCTTCAATTCTAAATAATAAATATCGTTATAATTAGAAAGATACAAAATATTATCATACTCAATAATACTCATTATTGGACCTTCTATGTTATTATTCTTTTTCCAAAAACGAAATGGAGAATTAGTTTCTATTTTAGAAATTCCAAGATTTAATGCCATCCAACTGACATTATTTTTATGAAGAAAATCCCAAACGCTGTTGTCTGGAAGTAAATTATTTGTATTAAAAAAATCTAATATTTTTCCTTTTTTATCAAAAATTACTGCACCACCTTTTCGTGTGCCGACAATAAATTTATTGTAAGACAATTTTTCGAAAACGTATATTATATTTTTTTCAAAAAACTCATCTGCTTCGGTTTTAAAGTTTGTTATTATTTTTGTTGTGTCTTTAGAACTCGGATTAAAAATTACTATTTTTTTTCTTAGAGCAATTAATAATTTATTATCTCTATAATCAATAATATCATAAATAGGTTTTTTTGCAAAAAATTCACTATTAGGAATTTTCTCAAAATTATTATTTACTTTTTAAAGATTTTTATTTTATTTATATTTTTTTTACTATCGTCAAAGATAGAATTTTTATTTTGATAAGGTCTAAATTGAAAAATACCTTTTTTTGTTCTAAAATAAATTTCATCATTTTTTACAATCAATGTCCAAACATTTGGAAAAAAATTTAATTTTGAAGTATCTATTTTCGAACTCAAAGAAACATATTTTAATTCTCCAATTTTATTAGTTTTAAGATAACCGAAAGTTCCTTGTCCACCAACATAAATTCGTCCTTTACTGTCTTTTGCGAGAGAAAGCACAGCACAATTTCTTTCTACATAAATATGTCTCCAATTTGTTCCATCATATTCTAAAATTCCGCCTGTATTTGCAAAATACATTATTCCTCTTGCATCTTGAATTATACTCCAATTTTGCGGTTGTGCGAGATATTCTTTAAAAGTAAAATTTTTATATGTTTTTTATAAATATATTTTTATAATCTACAATTTAAATTCCATTTTAATAAAAAAAATGAAAAATTTTAGCAAAATTAAAAAAAAAAAATCAAATTTATTCATTTTCAATTCTAAACAATTAAAATATTCTATTCCTAAATAAAAATGAAAATAAAATTTATGTTTTCCATTTGAAATAAATAAATTTTATAAAGGCATATTATTTTTTATTTGCTTCGGTGATTTTTCCATATTTTTTATAAATGTAAAGAGCTTTAATTGCGCCGATTTTAGATTTATAATATACATCATGTAAACCTGTACTTATGTAATAAGTACCTTCTTCTTTAGCCTTAAATAAATCTCCGTCTCCATTAGATCCATCTTCAAAATTAATGTAAATTTTATAATAACGAAAACCAAACATTCCTAATATTTCTCTTGGATTTCCTTCTGTGTAAGAAGGAACATTTATTTTTCCATTCATTAAATCAGATTCTGACTGGGCTTTTAAAAAAAAAGAAAAAGTAATAAATAAAAAAATTAATATATTTTTTTTAAACATTTTCAATAAATTTTTATTATTAATAATATAATACAAAATTATTAAATTTTTGCCATTTTTTGAAAAAAATTTATTTTTCTATTTCATTTGTTTTTGTTTTCAAAATATTTTTAATCTCTAAAACTGGAATTTCAAAAACAAAAAAACAAGCAATACTAGAAAGTAAACTTTCCAAAACAAAATCTTCTTCATTTTCTTTAAAAATACTTAATTTTTCTGTGGAAATTATAATTTGTTTTTTATGATTTTCTACGAGAACAATATTATTATTTTCTACAAAAACAGCAATTCCACCTTTTTTAATATGTTTTTTTATTTCCGAATTTTTATCATTCTTAGAAAATAAAATTAATTCACTGTAAACTATTTCTAAAATATCTGATAAAAATTTATCGTCAGCATTTAAAATAGTGTAACCATCTTTATAAACTTTTTCTACTAAAACAGACTTCGCATACATAACATCTTCTGGATATTTTACGTGGTCATAATTATAATATTCTTTTTTTAAATCATAAATATTTAAAATTATTGCAATGTCAGAAAAAGAATAGCCAAGTCCAGAATTTAATATTGTTTCTATTGGAGTCTCAATAATTGCCAAATCTATAATTGGGTCTTTTAAAATAATCTCAACATTTTTTGCTTCTGTTTTATCGCCTTTTTTTAGACAATAATTTTCTATAAAAATTCCTTTTCTGCTGAGAACACCATTTTTAAAACCTTGTTTTCTAAAACCATAATCAATAATTTCTGAAGTTAAACATTTGCCTTTTGAACCTGTTATGGAAATTATTGGAATGCGAGATTCTTGATTTCCTTTAAACATCATAGAAACAAATTGACGTTGTACATTTCTTTTTATTCCTTTAGTAGCATTGAAGTGCATTCTAAAATCCGGAGCAGCATTTACTTCTATAAATTTTGCGTCATTTTGAGTAACTTTTTGAGAAATATCTTTGCTTAAAAGATCTATTCCGGCGACATTCAAGTTCAAAATTTTACTTATTCGTTCACCCATAAATTTATTAAAATCATGAACTTTATTTGTTACATCTATCGACATTCCACCAAGACGCATATTTCCGGAATTTTTCAAATAAATAATTTCTTTTTCTGGCAAAATACTTTCTAAATTATATGATTTTAGTTCTAAAATTTTCAAAGTGTCTTCGTCAATTTCTAATTTACTTAATTTTCCTTTATCGCCAAATTCCCTATCTTTTTCATTATTCAAAATTTTTATCAAATTATCAATATTATTTTTTCCATCGCCAACAATATAAGGAGGAATTAATCTAACAGCAGCAACAAATTTAAAATCAATAAATAACATTCTATATAATTTCCCTTCTATATATTTTTGCGAAATTACAGATTCATCAAATTCTTTTGCCCAAAAAAATGCTTTTTTTATATTTTCTTTATCATTTAATTCCAGCGAACATCTTTTCCCTTGATAACCATTATATGGTTTTAAAACTATAGGAGATTTTCCTTTTTCAAAAAAAGAAATAATATCTTCCAAATTATCTGTAATTATTCCGTCAGGAAATGGAACACCATTTTCTTTCAAAACTTCGCCTGTCCTAAATTTATTATCTATAATTTCTACAGCGATTAAACTTGTTTCATCTGTTGTTGTTGCACGAATAATTTTTTTATATTTTCCTGTTCCAAGTTGTACCATATTATATTTATCCAGACGAATAACAGGAATTTTCCTTCTCATAGCTTCTTCTACTATTGCTTTTGTACTCGGGCCCATAAGTCTTTTTTCTCTAATAAAAATTAAGTTTTTAATAATTTTTTCCATATTAAAATCTTCATTTTTCAAGATTGCAGAAATCAAATTAAAAGCCGATTTTCCAGCATAAATTCCAGCTATTTCATCTTCATATTCAAAAATAACATTATAAATACCTTGTATTTTTGTCATTCTTGTTTTTCCCATATCGGATTTTAAACCAGAAAGATTTTGCAATTCTAATGCAGTATGTTCAATTACATGTCCCAGAAGTGTACCATTTTTAATTCTTTGAAAAAGACCACCAATTTTCCCAACCGAACAGTGATGATTATATAAAGAAGGAATTTTATTTTTTATTTTTTCATAAAAACCATTTATTTCGTTGGTAAAAACCTCATCATATTCTAATAAATTTATTTTTAAACGAATTACTTTATTTACAGAATAATAATTTGCTCCTTTTAAAATTTTTACATTTTCTAATTTTAATGGGGAATTAGAAACTTTACAATTAACGAACTCAGAAAACATTTTTTTTATTTTTTTTATTTTTTTTCAAAAATATAAAAAATTTTTTATATTAAAGAAAAAATTTCGTAAAAACGCCGATTTTTTTAATCTTTTTTATAATTAATAAATATTAAAATTTCGTCGTTTTTTGATTTTTTTTTAATTATAAAAAAACATTAAAATTTCGTCGTTTTTTTGAAAAAAATTTTTTAATCATAAAATTCATAAAAAATTGACATTTTTTCAAAAAAATTTTTTCAAAAATCGACGAAATTTCAATATTTCTTAAATTCCAATTAAAAAAATTTTTTTTCAAAAATCGTCCAAATATTTTAATTTTTTTTCAAAAAAATCCAAATATTTTTAATTTTGAAAAAATTTTTTTTCAAAAATTCAACAAAATTTTTATGTTTTTTTGAAATTTAAATTTCAAAAAAAAAATTTTTTTTCAAAAAAATCCTTATTTTTTTTAATTTTTTTTTAATTTTGAAAAAATAATTTTTTATGAAAAACAAAACTATTTTTCTTGACGGTGAGAATTTAAGCATTCAAAATGTTATTGATATTTCCGAAAATAATTATCAAGTTGATTTTTCTAAGATGGTAAGAGAGAAGATTTCAGAAGGAAGAAAACTTTTAGAAAAACAAATTAACGAACATCCAGAAATTCCAATTTATGGAACAAATCGACTTCACGGCGATTTAAAAGATAAAGATATTTCTTTAGATTTAATAAAAGAGTATCAAAAAAAATATATAAAAGTTCACAATTGCGGAACAGGAAAAGCATTAGATATAAAAGTTTCTCGTGCAATTATGGTAATTCGTTTAAATTCTTTTGCTAAGTGTTTGTCCGGCATAAAGTTAGATACTTGCGAATTGATGTTAAATATGTTAAATCGTGGCGTAACTCCTTTGATTTTGGAAGAAGGTTCTGTCGGAGCAAGTGGCGATTTAATTCCTCTTGCTATGATAGGAGCAGTTTTAATTGCTTTGCCTGAGGCAGAAGCATATTTCGAAGGACGTTTATTGCCCGCAAAAACTGCTTTGAATAATGCAAATTTGAAAGAAATAGAACTGGGAGCAAAAGAAGCTATGGCTTTAACAAATGGTTCTAATTTTATTTCTGCATTAAGTATTTTTGCAATTAAAGACACAGAAAATTTAATTAAAACTGCTTCTGTTTCGGCGGCTTTGTCGCTGGAAGCAATAAGAGGAGAGAAAAAAGCTTTTTGTAAATTAATCAATGACAACAGTAGAAAACACAAAGGTCAGACAGAAATTGCAAAACAAATTAGATTTCTGATTGATGGTTCTGAAAGAATGACAAAAAAAGCACAAGAAATAAAACTTAAAAATCAAAGTGAAAGTACTGTTGGAGAAAGAGTACAAGATAGATATAGTTTTAGAGCTGTGCCTCAGGTTCATGGAGTTGTTGTTGAAGCGTTAGACAAATTAAAAGAAACTTTGGAAATAGAAATTAATTCTGCAACAGATAATCCTTTATTTGATTTTAATAAAAAAGATAAAAATACTGGAGGAATTTATTTCGCAAGTGGAGCAAATTTTCACGGACAAGCTTTGGCAACTGTTATTGATTATTTAAAAATAGCAATTACAAGTATAGCTTTGATGAGTGATAAAAGGTCTTTTTCTATGTTAGATAGAAATTTAAGTTATGGTTTACCTGCGGATTTAGCAAAAAATACAGATAAGGCAGATGGAGGTTTAATGATTACTCAGTATTCTGGTGCTTCTCGTGCTGCTGAATGTAGAATTTTATCTACACCGTCGTCTGTAATGTCCATTTCCACTTCTGCAAATCAAGAGGATTTTGTATCTATGGGAAGTATTGGTGTTTTACATTTGAAAAAAATAATTTATAATACAGAAAATTAGGAAAAGTTAATGAAAAAGCATATAAAATTCTTTTGGAAAAATTAGGTGATAACACAAACGATAAATATTTGCGTGATGATATGAATACTGCCTTAGAAGTTTTAAAATCAGAAAAATTTAAAAATTTATTTGATAATTAAAAAAAATCTAATGAAAAAATTAATTATTATTTCAGCTCCATCTGGAGCTGGAAAAACCACTTTAATAAAAGAAATTTTAAAAGAAAATTTTAATTTAGAATTTTCCATTTCTACATGCAGTAGAGAAAAAAGAAAAGGAGAAATAGATAAAAAATAAAAGAAAATGCTTTCATTGAATGGGAGGAAGTTTATAAAAATAATTTTTACGGCACTTCAAATGACGAAATTAACAGAATTTGGGAAAATGGAAAAAATATAATTTTTGATATTGATGTTATTGGAGGTTTGAATATCAAAAAACAATTTCCGAAAAATTCCATTGCTATTTTTATTATGCCACCTTCCATAGAAGAATTAGAAAAACGTTTAAAAAAACGTTCTACTGATGATAAAAAAAATATATTAAAAAGAATTAAAAAAGCAAAGGACGAAATAAAATTTTCTGATAAATTTGATGAAATTATTGTAAATGATAATTTACAAGAAGCATTAATTAAATTAAAAAAACTTATAAAAAAGTTTTTGGATTTTAAATGATTTTGATTTTATTAATTAAATAAAAAAATGTTGAAATTTTGGACGATTTTTGAAAAAAATTTTTTTATTTTGAAATTGAGTAATTGTGTGGTGAAAACACCACACTGCGCAGAATTGATAAATCATTGAATTTTTTTTATTTTATTTAAATAGCAAACTATCTCTTTGTTCTGGAATGGTATCTAAAATATAATTATAATTTTCCCAAAATTCTTTATCATATTTTAAACTATCCTGAAGATGAAAATGTTTTTTTTCAAAATTATTTTTTTTTATTTTTGTAATATTTTCTGTTTCAACTTTATTTATTAATAATTTTATATTGTGTGATGTACTATCAAAATAATTTTTAAATTCTTCTTCTTGTTTATATTTTTCGTCTATTATTTTGAAATTGTAATTTAAAGAAATAAAAGATAAAAATAATTTTTCTTTATAACTTTTATATATTATTTTAATATGTAAAAAAGATTTACTAAAATCAGAATAATATTTCTGATGAGTGTCTATGGCTAAAATTGCATAATCTTTTTGTCTAATATATATCTTCCCATAGTTTGACTTTATGGGATCAGATAGAAAATTTTTATTTATTTTTGATTGTGAATTTGTAATGCTTATTTTTTCTTTTATTTAAAAAATCATAATATTTCCCTCTATCTTTATATCTAAAGATATTTCTAAAAATCATTTTTTTTAAAATGTTTTTTTGCATTAAAAGAAAAGTATCTTTTTTATAAGTTTTTCTTTCTTTTTTTATGCCTAAAATTTTGAAAATTTCATCTGTTTTTTGTCCATATATTCTATGTCTTTTTTTATATTTAGGTGTATAAATTTTTATAGCAGCTTCTGTTTTCATATTTTCAGAAAGTTTACCATTATTATAAAGATTTTCTTCTGAAATAAAATAAGTCTCCATTAAATGTTCATCAGTATAATAATTATCTGGAATTTTTTTTATTGCTTTATTTATAATTTCTTTAGCTGTTATTTTTTTATCTATAATTGTAATTGGTAATAATTGGCTATCAGTTTTTTTTAAATAAAAAATCTGATATTTTTTTTCATTAATTGATTTTTCTAATGTAGAATAACCAATATAAGAAATGCAAAGTGTATCATTTTTATATTTTTTTAAAAATTTAAAGTTAAATTTTCCTTTTTCATTTGTTTCATTTGTTAATGTACCTATATATTTTTCTTTTATACTAATATTTGCAAACGATAAAGTTTTTTTTGTATTTTGATCCTTTACTATTCCTTTAACAGATAAATAATTTTGTGTTTTTGAAAACAAAAAATTATGTGAAAAAACATAAAAAGAAAGGAAAATTATTATTATAATTTTCATTAAAAAAGTTTTTATTAATTGATCCTTATTAGAGTTTAATTTTAAAAAAATTTTTGTTTTTTTTTTAATTTATATTTTAATATTGGCTTATTTTATAGATGAAAATACATCTTTTCATTTACTTAAGCATTTCACACAATTATTATAAAAATCAATACTAAATTATATAATAGTATTGATTTTTTTATTTTTCTCTTTTTCTCCTTATTTTTTTTTTTATAAAAAGAATAAAGAATTTACTTATCATCTATAGCATTCCAAGATCTTTCAGCACTATAAGATATACCATTACAAACAGAACCAACTAACCAATGGTCTCTCCCCAATCTATAACCTCTAGAATCCTCTTTTGCAATATGACAAATTTTATCCCAAATAGGCCAATTTCTTTTACGAGAATTTTTTAATAATTTATATTTAGTTAAATTTTCTTCCCAAAACCTAAGACTGTGATGTATTACAGAAGCTGTTCCTAAAACTAACTCTTTTTCTTCACCACTTAAATTTTCGTCTGAATAAACTAAAAATTCTATGTTTGTAATTATTGAGTGTAAAGCATCAAAGCTTGTGGTATCTACATATTTATCTAATAAAACATATTCTAACCTATCTAAATATGGAACAGTTGATATTGGATGTAAAAACATTGATACAGTATCCATAATCAATAAATTAGCTTTTAAAGTTTCTTTATTAATTCCATTCTCTGCATACTCTTCTAAATTGCTTACCGCATAGTTTACAATGTTATCAATAACTGTTTCTTTGTTTGGATTTTCTCCATTTTTCACAGCTTCATTATAAATAAACTCTAAAACTCTATTGTGATGATAACCAACATAATCATAAGGATTAACAAATTCATTTTTCAAATGTTTCTCTTTAAGAAAAACATTTTCTTCTTCTTGGCAAGAAGAAGAAAAAAGCAATAATATTGCTATAAACAATACTGATAAATAATTATTTTTCATTTGTAAAAAAAAATTAAAAAATTAATATTTACAAATTAACAAAAAGCATTAAGCTGTAAAAGCTGTAAAAGCTGTAAAAGCTGCGCTAATTTGTGTTGCAAAGATAAATATAATTTTCTTATTTGCAAATTTTTTTACACTTTTTTTTCAAAAAAAATTATTTTAATAAAAAATATAAAATAAAGTTCTGTTTTTCAGACATTTAACAATTTTTATTAAATTAAGTACAAAACAATAATAAACCTTGCACCTGTGCGGTGTTTTCACCGCACAATTATTCATCATAAATTTATAATATATGAAAACAAGCCCAATCGCAAGATTTATAATATTTTTTAATTTAAAATTAAAAAATTTTTCTAAAAAACGCCAATTTTTTATAATTAAAAAATATTAAAATTTCGGCGTTTTTTGAAAAAATTTTTTTTTAATTTCAAAAACTGGTTTTAACATTGGAGATTTAAAAAAAACCTCCAATGTTAAAAAATTTTTTTTTTCAAAAACGCCCAAATATTTTAATAATTTTAAAAAACAACATTGGAGATTTTTTTCAAACCTCAAATGTTTAAACCAAAAAATTTCCGAAAGATGTTTATATGTCAAGCGAGACGCTTGACGCATATGGCGAAAAACAACAAAAGTAAGAATTAATATTCTTTTCATTTTTTTTAATTTAAATTTTTTATTACAAAATATATATTTTTTTTTATTGTAATAATAAATATATATTTTTTATTATTATTAGATAAATTTTTTTATATATTGCAAAATAAATAATTTTAAAAAATTATGATAAAAAATATTTCTTTCGAGGATTTTCATGAAAATTTAGAAAAATTAAATCTCGAATTTAGGGAAGAAAATTATGAAAAAGTTTTTAAAACTTTTATAGAAGATTATTTAGGAATTGCCTTATCTAATAAATTTGACGATTTTTTATTTAAAGAATGTTTTGCAAATGCTGTAAAATCATCTATTAAATCTTATGAAGATTTAAATACTATTTTATTACTTAATTCTTATATTTATGCATCTTTGAATAATAATAATTGTATTCAAAAAATTTCCATATTAGAAATTTTCGCATCAAAAAATGATAATAAATTAGGAATTATAAATGTTCGGTCTGATATAAGTCTTTTATTAGATAATTTTATTGACATAAAAAAATTAGATAGATACGATACAAGAAGAAAATATTCAAGGTCTAATTATGTAGGAAATCTTTTATCAAGGAAAAAAATATTTTTTGCTTATATGATGAAAAAAAATGAAATTTCTGATGATTTTATTTTGTCAATATTTGGTATTTTTGAAAAAGTTGTCATTGATATATTCGATAATAATAAAGAGCGAGCAATAGCTTTTTTATTAGATGATTTTGTTCCATTTTCTTTTATGCTGTTTTTATTGTTTTTTTCTGATAATATTTATTATTTCGTAATTTTATTTTTAATTCTTTGGCTGCGTTATATAATTGCAGAATGTGTTAAGCAAGCAACTTTTGGAAAAAAATTTTTGAAATTAAAAGTTGTAACTATAGAAGCAGAACATATTTCAATTGGACAAGCTAGCATTAGATACATTGGAAAAATTTTAAATTTTTTATTGTTTAGATATTTAATTTTATTTTTTAATAAGGATAAAATAAGTTTATCTGATATGATAGCAAATAAAACTTTGGTAGTAAAAGATAAATATGTTCCTGCTTACATTAAAAGAAGAATTTCTGCAGGAGGAGGATCAAAAGACAGCGGTGGCGGCGGTGGTTGCGGCGGCGGTGGCTGTGGAGATGGCGGTGGAGAATAAATAAAATTAAAATAAATTTTTAATATTTTTTTAAATAAAAAAATTATGATTGAAAAAACTTCTTTTGAAAATTATCATAAATCTATGGAAAAGTTAAATGATAAATTCAAAAACGGAAAATATAAAAGTTACTTAGAAACTTTTAAAAGCAAATTCTTGAAAAAAATTTCTTGTAAGAAATTTGATGATAAGATTGTTTTAAATTCTTATGCTAATGCAACAAAATCTGCTATCAAATTAAAAGATGAATTAAATTCTATTTTAATTTTAAATTTGTATAAACGTTCTGTTCTTCTGAATAATGATTTTTCTGAGAATATTTCTTTTAAAGAAATTTTTGACGTGAAAAACGACAATGACGAAAAAATCAAAAAAATTAGATTAGATATTCAAATATTATTTGATGACAATATTAATCTTGATATTTTAGATAAATCTGATATTGAAAGAGATGAATATATGAAATATAAATTGTCAAAAAATAAATTGTTTTTTGCTTCGGAAATGAAAAAAGCAAAAATTAAAGATGAAGATATTTTATTGCTTTTTGATGTGAAAAAAAAAGTTTTAAATGGTATTTTTAGTAACAATTTTAGAAGAATTTTTGCTACTGTATTTGATCTTTTAATACTTTTACTTAAAGTGGGTATTATTTTTTTTATTTTCTTACATTTTTTCGGAATATCAAAATATCCAGAGCCAAAAAAAAGTGAATATATTCTTAAAGAAAATCTTCGTACTGGTGAAAAATATTTAGTTAAACCAACAATTGAGTTTAGTCAAGTTTGGGAACGTATAAATAAAGTAGAACTTAATAGGAAACATAAAAACAATCATTTTAAATTTATTAGTTTGGTATTTATATCTGTTTTATTCTTAATTGCTTGGTTACATTTTGCTATGCCCGAAAGTGGTAAACAAAGAAGAACCGTAGGAAAAAGAATTATGGGATTAAGAGTAGTTGGAATAAATGGAGAGAAAATTTCTTTTGCCAAAGCGAGTTTAAGGTATTTTGTGAAATTTTTTGGATTTTTCATTTTTGCTTATTTATTAGCATTAATAACAAGACGAAGTAGAACTCTTCATGATATGATATCTGGAACTTTAGTAGCAAAAGATAAATATCTTCCTGTTGTTAGAAAAGGTCCAAAACCAAGAGGTTCGTCTCGTGGTGGTAGTGGTGGCGACTCTGGAATATCTATAGATATAGAATAAAATTTAAAAATCGCAAAAATTTTTGCGATTTTTTTTGATTCAAAAAATGGGCAATATTTTTAAAATAAAAAAATTTTTTTCAAATTCATCCAAAATTTTAATGTTTTTAAAAAAATAACATTGAAGTTTTTTTTAAACTTCAAATGGACAATGTTAAAATTTTTTTCAAAAAAATGCCGATTTTTTAATGATTTTAAATTATCAAAAAAAAAATTTTTTCAAAAAAATGCCGATTTTTTAATGATTTTAAATTATCAAAAAAAAAATTTTTCAAAAAAATGCCGATTTTTTAATGATTAAATTATCAAAAAAAAGGTTTCAAAAAAATGCCGATTTTTTAATGATTTTAAATTATCAAAAAATTTTTTTCAAAAAAATGCCGATTTTTTAATGATTTTAAATTATCAAAAAAAAATTTTTTCAAAAAAATGCCGATTTTTTAATGATTTTTATAATTTTCAAATTAATTTTTTTTTTTCAAAAATTTCAATATTTTTGTTAAAAACAAAAAAATTATTAATAAAATAATTTCTTGAAATAAAAAATGATTTATATTTTTTGTACATTTATTGCTTTTTTATATTTTTTGCAAATTTATTTTTATAATAAATATTTTAAAAAAATATTGACTTTTGAGAAGAAATTTTTTTTTAATAAAAAAGTTTTTATTTCTATTTTAGTTGCTGTACGAAATGAAGAAAAAAATATTTTTCATTTATTAAATTCTATTTTTAAACAAAATTTCCCAAAAAAGAATTTTGAATTAATTTTAGTTGATGATTTTTCTGAAGATAAAACTTCAGAAATAATTGAAAAATTCATAGAAAAAACAGATAATTTTTTATTATTAAAATTAAAAAACAAATCAAAAAATGGTAAAAAATATGCTTTAAAAAAAGCCATAAAAAAATCAAAAGGAAATTTAATAATTACTACTGATGCCGATTGTATTATGGGAAAAAATTGGCTAATTACAATAGCTTCTTATTATGAAAAATTTCGTCCCAAAATGATAGTCGCGCCAGTTTTGTTAAAAGGGGAAAAAACATTATTTCAAAAAATGCAAAGCTTAGAATTTTTAAGTTTAATAGCTTCTTCAGCCGGAGCAATTGGCATGAAAAAAGCAATTATGTGCAATGGTGCAAATTTAATTTATGAAAAAAAAATTATAAATGATGATTTTTTTTTTGAAAAATCTGTTTCTGGAGATGATATTTTTTTAATGTTAAATTTAAAAAAGAAATATAAGAATCAAATTCATTTTTTAAAATCTAAAGATGCAATTGTTTTTACAAAATCACAAAAAACGTTTTCAGATTTTATAGAACAAAGAAAAAGATGGACTTCTAAAAGTAAATTTTATAAAGATTTTGATATAATTTATGTTTCTATTTTAATTTTTTTAAAAAACTTTCTTTTATTTTTTAATTTTATTCTATCTTTTTTTGAAAAAAAATATTTTTTTTTATTCTTAATTTTATTTTTCACAAAATCTCTAATAGATTTTATTTTTTTAAAAAGAACATCTAAGTTTTTCGAAAAAGAATTTGAAAAAAGAATATTCCTAATTTTACAATTTGTATATCCTTTTTACATAGTTTTTGTGGCAATTTACGGCAATTTTGCTTCTTTTATATGGAAAAAAAGAAAAATAAACAATAATTAAAACATATAATTAATTTGAATAATGCAAAACACCTTTTATATTTTTTTTTAATTTTAATCCTGCAAATTCAGCAATTTTTATAGAAGCTATATTTTCTTTTTTTATTTCTGCTTTTACCTTCGCATTTAAATTTATACAAATTAATTTAAGCATTTTTTTCCCAATACCTTTTCCTCTAAAATCTGGCGAAATGGTCCATGATAATTCATAGCTTTTTGTTTTTTCTTCAAAATCAGCTCTAACTGTTCCAACAGCTTTTTCATTTTCAATTGCAATAAATAATTTTCTATTAATATTTTTTAAAATTGAAAGCATCCATTTTTTATGACTTTCTTCTTTTATTAATTCCATATTGTGCGAATTTTTTCTGGTTATAATATCATTTCTCCATGATAGAAGAATTTTCCAATCATCAATTGTTACCTTTCTAATTATCATAATTTTTATTTTAATTTTAATTTTTTTTTAATGATTTAATTAAAAAAAATTTAAATTGTTTTTTACAAAAATATATTTTTAATAATGAAAAAATTTTATATAATTTTATTTTTAATTTTTTGTTGTTTTTCACATTCTTCTTTTTCTCAGCGAAAAAATCAAAAAATTACAAAATTTACTCCTCTTGGTTTTCCTGAAGAAATAACATTCTTTCTACAAAAATCAAAAAAAAAAGATGGTAAAAAGATTGGCGAAAAATTTGCTAAATCCTGGATAGATTTTGTTACAGAAGATCAAGATAGTATAGTTGTTGTTGCAAACAAAATGCTTAGTAAACGTATGAAGGCTTTTCCATATTTTGAGAAGTTTTTAATGATAGTAATGGAATTGCCGCAAGCACATTCGGACAGTTATATTCCATGGATAAGTAGTTTGGATTATTTTCTCAGTGATAAAGGCGTAAACAGTGCGAAATTTTTTATCAATATGACTTATGGACTTTTATTTGAAAATTCTGTTTTCGAATCATCGTCTATAAAATGGAAAAGTAACAGTAAAAATTTTGTTTTTTCTTATAATAAAAAATATAGGAAATCTAAACGAAAAGAAAAATACAAATTAGTAAAATTAGATTTTGGAAGTATGGATTTAGTTTGTCATTCTAGGGGTGACAGTTCTAAAATTTATAATACAAAAGGTTCGTATTTTCCAATAAATAAGTTATTTTACGGTCGTGGCGGAAAAGTAACTTGGGAACGTGTTGGTTTTTCTATGGAAGATGTTTTTGTTGATTTGCCAGACAGTTTTAAATTAGATTTGACAAAGTCAAGTTACAAAATAAAAAATGTTTCTTTGACGAATAAACACAGCAGTTTATCCGAGATTTTATTCTTACAGTAAAAGATTAAAAATAAATCAAATTTATGCAGGAGTAGATTATGAAGGTGGTTTTACATTAAAAGGAGCAAAATTTGTTGTTGCTAATATTAATGAAGACTCAAAAAAACCATTAAAAAATGAAGAAGCTTTTTCTTATCTTCATATTTATAAGGATGGAAATAAATTTTTAAAAATTAAATCACCTTTTTTTGTTTTCAAAAAGAATAAAACAAATGACCCAATAACTGGCGAAGAATATTTTAAAGAAACAGCTTTATCAAAAGATGCTGCTATAACATTTTATCTTAATAAAGATTCTATTTATCATCCAAGTGTTGAGTTTAAATATTTTGTAAACACCGGACGAGTTGTTTTATATAGAAATGGAAAAGGTATGTCTATAAGTCCATATTTTAATACTTATCATGATTATGATATGGATTTTGAATTGCTTTCATGGAATATTAATGAAGAAATTATCGAATTTAAAACTTTGTTTAAAGAAGCTTTATTAAGTAAAAAGAAAGATCTATCAGAACAAGATACAACAGAAAATGCTTTAAACCCAATAACAACGATCCGTGATTTTTCTAAAAAATATAGAAAAAAGAAATTTCTTGTGGCAGAATTTGCTGATTTTATAAATGAAGGTAAAGAAAAAAGTAAAGATTTAAGCAAAAAATTAGAAAAATGGGCAAGTATTACGAAAAAATTCGAAAAAGAAAAAGACACTTTAAAACTAATCGTTTTATTAAAAAAATTTGCTGAAAGTGGTGAAACACTTTTATTAAAAATAAATGCAGACCAAAAAGAAGAAGAAAAACAGTTTATAGAACCAATTACAGAACTTTCACGCATCGCAAAAGAAATTGCTTTAGATGTCCCAAAAGAAGAAACAGACAGAAATAAAATCATATTAGGGATACGTTTTTTAAGAAGCGAAGCAACGAAAATTTCTAATTATTTAAATATAGAAACAAGAAAATTATTAATTGAATTAGCTCGTGATGGATTTATTTTTTATAACGATAAAACACAAATTGCTGTTATACAAGACCGTTTATATGATTATTTTTCTGCTAATAAAGCAGAATTTATGTCTGCAAATTATTTTAGTCAAAACAGATTTATGAAATTACAAGGAAGAGATGCAAGGCATCCATTAATTTTAATTAAAATGTTTGCCAGAGAATACGATACAGATGAATTTTATGCTTCGAGTTTTGCCTCTTACATAAGAAAACCATCACATTTAGTAAGACAATTATTAATGCGACTTGCTTTCGAAGGATTTTTAAATTACAATTCTGTAACTCAGGAAGTGAAAATAAAACAACGTTTATACGATTATATAGAAAAAAGTCGTGGAAGATTAGACTATGATGTAATTAGCATAAAATCAGAAACAGAATCTACTTTAAATAATGCTTTTTTAAATTTAGAAAATATGGATTTAGTAATTTCTGGTGTTGATAGTGTTAATTTAAGTACTGCTCGGGATCTTGTTATTTATCCAGAGACAAGCAAATTATTATTAAAAGAAGGTGGAAATTTTGATTTTGACGGTAGAATAAGAGTTGGTACAGGTATTGGTTCATTTGAGTATTATGGAAATAATTTCTCTTTTAAATATGATAGTTTTAAAATAGATATGGATAATATAGATTATATGAAAGTTCGGCTTAATTATATGCGTAGGAAAAACAATGAACTAATTAAGGGAGATATAGAATCTTTGATAGAAAAAATTACGGGAGATTTATTAATAGATAATCCTAATAATAAATCTGGTGTAGATACTTCTTTTACTAAGAGTTATCCTGTTTTTAACAGTAGAACTCCATCTTATGTTTATTATGACGACGAAAAAATTTATGACGGTGTTTATGATAAAGATAAATTTTATTTCGAAATAAATCCTTTTCAAATAGATAGTTTAATGGGAATTAATAATCCGGGAAAATTAAAATTATCTGGTAATTTTTCTTCGGGAAATATATTCCCCGATTTTGAAGATACTTTAACTATACAAATTCATGAAGAAGGAATAAAAGAACATAAAAAAAATATTTATTCTTTTGGTTTTAAAAGACCAGCACCTGAAGATGGTTTTCCTGCTTATGAAGATAAAGGACGTTTTTATAGCGAAGTTTCGCTAAGTAATAAAGGTTTACAAGGAAAAGGTACATTGGAATATCTAACTTCTACTTCCACTTCCGATGAATTTACATTTTTTCCAGATTCAGTAAATGGCAGAGCAGATTCTTTCTATGTAAAAAAACAAAAAACACCTATTGAATATCCTATGGTTAAAACAGATACAGTAGAAATTCACTGGGAACCGCATAATGACAGATTATTTTCCACTAAAAGAGAGAACCAAAAACCTTTCATTATGTATGAAGGTCTTGCTGTTTTGAATAATACTATACTTGTTGAACC
>NBLL01000035.1 GCA_002084355.1 Bacteroidetes bacterium 4572_128
TATTTTATAAAACAAATTGGTGTTAAAAAAAAACACTAATGTTTGGTTCTAATGTTAAAATTTCAATAATTTAAAATAAAAAATAATCTTTTCAAAAAAATAAAAATTTTTTTTTTATTTTTTAATAAAATTATTTATTTTTAATAAAATTATATTAAATAATGAATATATATAAAAAAATAAAACACATACTTGCTGTAGATGATATAATAGATAATTTAAAAATCTTAGAAATTATATTGAAAACAAATAATTACAAATTTAAAAATCTTAGAAATTATATTGAAAACAAATAATTACAAAATTTCTATGGCTCAAAATGGAAGAAAAGGGCTTAAAATGGCTCAGGATTTATTGCCAGATTTAATTTTATTAGATATTTCTATGGGAGATTTAGATGGGATAGAGATTTGTAAAATCTTAAAACAGCTTTAAATGACGACGAAGTTATTATAAAAGCTTTTGAAGCTGGAGGTCAGGATTATGTATTAAAACCTTTTAATTATAATGAATTGCTTGCTCGTGTAAAAATTCATTTGGAAATCAAACAAAAAAATGATGAAATTAGAGAGTATGCAGAGCAATTGCATGCAGTAAATGAAGAATATAAACAAATATATGAATTTCTTTCTGAGCAAACAAAAACAATAGAAGTAAAAAATAAAGATTTAATGGATAGTATAAATTACGCAAAATTTATACAAAAATCATTTTTACCAAATATAAATAAACTTAGCTCTATTTTTCCAAATTCTTTTATTTATGAAAAATCTAAAGAATTAGTTAGTGGAGATTTTTATTTTTTTGAAAAAATTAAAGATAAAATTATTATAGGAATAGCTGATTGTACTGGACATGGAGTTCCCGGAGCAATGCTTTCTATTTTAGGTATTGCCTTATTAATCAGAATAGTACAACATAAAGAAATTACAAGTCCAAAAAAAATCTTAACAATTTTAAATAAAGACCTCTTAGAAGTTTTGAGTAATTCAGAAAATCAAAATAAAGTGATGGACGGTATGGACATATCAATTTGTTCTATAGATTTGAAATCAAATATTTTGCAATTTAGCGGTGCAAAACGACCATTATTATTTTTTAGAGATAATAAATTAAAATATTATAAAGGAAGTGTTCGTTCTATAGGTGGTTATGATGATGGCAAAAAACAATTTTTTAATAAAGAAATAAATTTACAAAAAGATGATTTGATATTTTTATTTACAGATGGTTATATAGATCAATTCGGAGGAGAAGAAAATAAAAAATTTAGCATAAAAAGGTTTAAAAATTTAATGACAGAAATTTCATTTATTAAAAATACAAAAGAACAAAAAGAAAAAATAAAAATTGTTATAGAAGATTGGATGAAAAAAGAAGAACAAATAGACGATATTTTAGTAATGGGCTTGAAAATTTAATGAGGAATTTTTAATGAGAAATGTGAATGTGAATAATTTTTTTAATTTTAATTTTAATTTGAAAAATGAAAAATATATTTTTTTTAATTTTGATAATTTTTTCTGTGAATTTTTCTTACGCACAAAAAAAATTACCTTCGGTAGAAGTAAAAAGTTTAGATAATAAAGTTGTAAAAACTTCTGAGATATCTAATGACGGAAAGCCAATTATTTTGAGTTTTTGGGCAACTTGGTGTAAACCTTGCATAAAAGAGCTGAACGCAATTAATGATATTTATGAAGAAATGCAAGAAGAAACTGGAGTAAAATTAATTGCCATTTCCATAGATGACAGTAGAAGTTCTAATCGTGTAGCACCATTTGTGAACGCAAGAAATTGGGAATATGAAATCCTTATGGATGTGAATAGCAATTTTAAACGTGCAATGAATGTACAAAATATTCCTCATACTTTTTTGATAGATAAAAATAAAAAAATTGTTTGGGAACATACTTCTTACACAGACGGTGATGAAGAAGAATTATTTGATGAAGTAAAAAAAATCGCAGGAAAATAAATTCATAAAATTTTTGAACCTTATCAATTTATTCAAATAAAAAATTGAAAAATTCAATTTTTTTTCAATTATAAAAAAAATTTGTTCTTTTTAAAATGTTAAAATTTGGACGTTTTTTGAAAAAAAAAGCCAAAATTTTAATGAATTTATAATTAAAAAAAAAATTGTCTTTTTTTCAAAAAATTATTATTTTTTTAAAAAAATTATTATTTTTGTAAAATTAATTAAAAAAAATAAAATGAGTAAATTATTATTACTTGGAGACGAAGCTATTGCACAAGGAGCAATAGACGGCGGAATATCTGGAATTTATGCTTATCCTGGAACTCCATCTACAGAAATTACCGAATATGTACAAAAAAGTAAAATAGCAAAAGAGAAAAAAATTCATAGTCAATGGTCTGCAAATGAAAAAACTGCTATGGAAAGTGCTTTGGGAATGTCTTATGCAGGAAAACGTGCTATGGTTTGTATGAAACATGTTGGTTTAAATGTTGCTGCTGACCCTTTTATGAACTCAGCCATTACTGGATCAAATGGAGGTTTAATTATAGTTGTTGCTGACGACCCATCTATGCATTCTTCTCAAAACGAACAAGACTCACGTGTTTTTTCTAAATTTGCAATGATACCAGTTTTCGAGCCTATGGACCATAAAGAAGCTTACGAAATGGCTTATAATGGCTTTGAATTTTCTGAAAAATATGGTATTCCAGTGATGATAAGATTGACAACTAGACTTGCTCATTCGAGGTCTTCTGTGGAAACTATGCCTATAAAAAAAGAAAATGAAATTTCTTTGCCAAAAGATAAAACACAATTTGTTTTATTGCCTTCTATTGCAAGACGTAACTATAAAGTTTTATTGAAAAATCAAATTAATTTAGAAAAAGAATCTGAAGAATCTCCTTACAATCAATATTTTGAAGGGAAAGGTTCGGATAAATCTTTTGGAATAATCGCATGCGGTATAACTTATAATTATTTAATGGAGAATTATCCAGATAATAATTTAAAATTTCCGCTTTTAAAAATTTCTCAATATCCTTTGCCAGTAAAGAAAATTCAAAAAATGGTAAACACTGTTGGTTTACTATTAATTTTGGAAGATGGTTATCCTATGGTTGAGGAAGCAATAAAAGGTATAATAGAACATAAAAATTCTAATTTAAAAGTCATTGGTCGTTTAAGTGGTCATATTCCAAGAGATGGAGAATTGGACCCAAATATTATTCGTAAAGCAATTCCAATGAGCAATTTAGTTAAATATTCTGTTCCATATATAGTAAAAAATCGTCCGCCTTCTATGTGTAAAGGTTGCGGTCATATTGATATGTATAATTCTTTGAATGAATCTATGCTTCAATATGGTCTGTTGCTGTTATTGGAGATTCTACTTTTACGCATTCTGGAATGACTGGTTTATTAGATTGCATAATTGAAAATACGCCCGTAGTTATTATAATTTCTGACAACTCAACAACAGCAATGACTGGTGGACAAGAATCTCATGCATTCGGAAGATTGGAAAATATTTGTAAAGGTTTAGGTGTTCCAGAAGAACATATTAGAGTATTTGTTCCTTTGAAAAAAAACCATAAAGAAATGGTTGAAATTATGAAAGAGGAGCTTGCTTATAATGGTGTTTCAGTTCTTATTCCGAGAAGAGATTGTGTGCAAATTTTAGGCAAAAAAAAGAAAAAATAATTTCAAAGATACAAACCTAAATATATAAAATTATATTTGGGTTTTTTTGAAAAAATCGAATTAATTTCATCTGTACTTTCAAGTTCTTCATTAAATAAAATTAACACTCTTAAGATTTGTTCAGAAATTTGTCGCTAATTTTATGTTTAATTTTAAGGATATTATTTTTATCAATAATACCTACTGTTTCAATAGTTTGCATTTAATATTATTTTATATTATTAATTTTAAATATTTTATTTTCAATTTATAAAAATTGAAATAAAATAAAAACAAATAAATAAAAAATATTTGAAATTAAAAAAAAATTTTTTCAAAAAAACGCTAAAATTTTAATATTTTTTATAATTAAAAAAAAATTCTTTTCAAAAATCGTCCAAAATTTTAATATTTTTTCAAAAAACGACCAAAATTTTAACATTTTAAAAAAACAACATTTGGTAGAAACATTGGTGTTAAAAAAGAAACCTCCAATGTTAAAAAATTTTTTTTTTCAAATTCGTCCAAAATTTCAACATTTTTTAATTTCAAAATAAAAAAATTTTTTTCAAAAATCGTCCAAAATTTTAATATTTTTATTTTGAATAAAAAAAATTTTCAAAATTCGTCCAAAATTTTAATATTTTTATTTTGAATAAAAAAAATTTTCAAAATTCGTCCAAAATTTTAAATATTTTAATTTCAAAATAAAAAAAATTTTTTTCAAAATTCGTCCAAAATTTTAATATTTTTTAAATTTATATAAAAAATTTTTTTTTCAAAAAACGACCAAAAATTTAATATTTTTTATTTTGAAATTAAAAAAAATTTTTTTCAAAAAAATAACCAAAATTTTAACATTTTTTAAATTTAAACTAAATTAAAATTTTATATTTTTTTTTTTTATTTTAAAAATAAAAATTATATTTGATTTTTAATCATTTACATTATGAACTAAATAATTGAAACATCCAAAATTCTTTTCTCCTTGCTCGTCCTTTAAAATCTAAAATTTTTTTTAAAACTTTTAAATACCAATACATAATTTTAAATTTTCTGCAAAAAAAGTTCTTTCAATTGTTCGTCTTCTATTTCTGACGGAGTATTTATCATTAGATCTTTACCAGAATTATTTTTAGGAAATGCAATGACATCTTTTATAGATTTTACATCTGCAAATAAAGCAACCCATCTGTCAAAACCAAAAGCACAACCACCGTGTGGAGGAGCACCATATTTAAAAGCATTCATCAAAAAACCAAATTGATTTTCTGCTTTTTCTTTTGTAAAACCAAGCAATTTAAACATTTTTGCCTGCAAATTTTTATCAAAAATTCTTATTGAACCTCCGCCAATTTCAACACCATTAATAACTAAATCGTAAGCATTTGCTCTGACTTTTGACGCATCTGTATCCAAAAGATGAATATCCTCTTTTTTCGGAGAGGTAAAAGGATGATGCATTGCATTATAACGTTTGTCTTCTTCTTTCCATTCAAGCAATGGAAAATCTACAACCCAAAGCGGTTCAAATTTATTATTATCTCGTAAACCCATACGTTCGCCCATTTCCAAACGCAACTCTGATAAAGCATTCAAAGTATGATTTTTCTCTCCGAAAAGAATTAATAATAAATCTCCTTTTTTTGCATTCATATTTTCTGCCCAATTGCTAAGATCTTTTTTATCGTAAAATTTATCAACAGAAGATTTAAAACTTCCATCTTCATTATATTTTACATAAACTAAACCTTTAGCTCCAATTTGTGGTTTCCTGACAAACTTTGTTAATTTATCTAAATTTTTTCGGCTATAATTTGCAGATTTTTCAACAGAAATTCCTGCAATAAACTCAGAATTATTAAAAACTTCGAAATTTTTATTTTTCGCAATTTCCGTTAAATTTTTAATTTTCATTCCAAATCTCAAATCTGGTTTATCTGTTCCATAAAAATTAATTGCGTCTTCATAAGTCAATTGCAAAAATTTTTTCTTATAATCAAAATTTTTGATTTTTTTAAATAAATGCTTTGCCATACCCTCAAAAGCTTCTAAAACATCTTCCTGTTCAACGAAAGACATTTCACAATCAATTTGTGTAAATTCTAACTGTCTATCTGCTCTTAAATCTTCATCTCTAAAACATTTAACTATTTGATAATAACGGTCATAACCAGCTATCATTAATAATTGTTTGAAAATTTGAGGCGACTGTGGAAGAGCATAAAATTCACCCTTATTCATACGAGAAGGAACAACAAAATCTCTTGCTCCTTCTGGAGTGGATTTTATTAAAACTGGAGTTTCAATATCTACAAAGTTCAAATTATTTAAATATTTTCTCACTTCAAAAGCCATTTTATGACGCAAAATTAAGTTTTTTTGATTAACATTTCTGCGTAAATCCAAATAACGATATTTCATTCTCAATTCGTCGCCGCCGTCAGTTTTGTCTTCTATGGTAAAAGGAGGAGTTTCTGAGGCGTTTAAAATTATTAACTTATTTACAATAATTTCAATTTCTCCGGTAAAGATTTTTTTATTTTTATTACTTCTTTCAGCAACTTTTCCCTCGACAGAAATAACATATTCTCGTCCTAATTTTCTAGCTTTTTCACAAAGATTTTCATTAGTTTCAATGTCAAAAACCAATTGTGTAATACCGTACTTATCTCTCAAATCGATGAAAGTCATTCCTCCAAGGTTGCGGATTTTTTGTACCCAACCGCTTAATTTTACTTCTTTATTTACAAAATTGATATTTAATTCTCCGCAATTATTTGTTCTATACATAAAAATATTTTCTATAATTAAAAAATAAATTTAAAAAAAAATGTTTTTTAATAAAAAAAAAATTTTTTTTTTAATTTTGTTTAAAAATTTTAAATATATAAAATATGCAAAAAAATACATTATTAATAATTTTTGTTCTTTGTTTCAATTTTTTTGAAGTTAAATCACAAATTTACCCACAGTATATAAAAACTTTAAAAAGTCATAAATATAATATTAGTTCTTCTATTTTTAGTGAAGATGGTCGTTTTGTAGCCAGTAGTAGTCTTGACGGAACTATCAAAATCTGGGAAAGTAAAACAGGAAAATTAATTCGTACATTGAGAGGATATTCTCATGAAATTACTTGTATAGATTTTGACCCTTATGGCAAATATATTGTTGCATCTTACGTTGATAAATATATAAAAATTTGGAATATTAATAGAGGCGAAATTATAAGAAGTATAAAAGCTCACAGAGACGAAGTTACTTGTGTAAAGTATTCTCCTGATGGTACATATTTTATATCTTCAAGTAAAGATAACAAAATAAAGTTCTGGGATGTAGAAACTGGAAAAAGATTGAAAACATTAAAAGAGCATAGTGATTTTGTAAATTCTTTAGATTTTAGTAAAGATGGCAAATATTTTGTAAGTGTTAGTGATGATGAGACAGTAAAACTGTGGCGAACAGATAAGAAAAAATCTTTAAATACTTTTTATGGGCATAAAAAAAATGTTATTTCTGTGGCTATGAGTCCAGACGGAAGATATATTGCAAGTGGAGGAGCAGATAATTTAATAATTGTTTGGGAAGTTGAAACAGTAGGAATTCGCTACATTTTAAAAGGACATAGAGGAAAAGTTAATGCTTTACAATTTAGTAAAGATGGAAATTATTTAGCAAGTGCTAGTTCTGATAAACTTTTAAAAATATGGAGATTAAAATCTGGAAAAGAAATTCTTAGTATGGAAGATCACAAAGCAAGTGTAAATACCGTTGATTTTGGTGTAAACAGTAGATTTATTGCTACTGGAAGCAACGACAAAACTATAAAATTATGGGATTTTATTAACTGGATAACAGAATACAGTAATTACAAGAAAAAAATTGGAGAAGAACTACAAAATCAAGAATAAAAAATTAATTATAAAAATATTTTTATGAGTTCAAATAATTTAATTATTCCTAATATAAGATTATTTATATTTGGAACATTGAGAGAAGGAAGCAGACTTGATTATTATATGCAAGGAAGTAGTCCGCATGGAATTTATTATACACGCGGTCAATTGATGGAATCAGCAAAAGGAAGTGCATATATAGATAATTCTGTAAAAGAAACAGCAACCATTGGAGAGCTTCATCATATAAATTATTATTTTCTTAGGCGTATTCATCATTTGGAAAATGCATCAGGTGAATTTCCAAAAAGTTATGAAATTACACTTGTTCCAGTTTGGAATTATCCAGAAGATGGTAAATTTACTTTTAGTAAAGATACACAAAGTTATGCTTTTTGTTACAAAAGAAAATCAGATACAAAAGTAATGAGTGGAGATTGGATAAAAAAAAAAGTTGTTTTAGATGAAATAGAGCGTCTGTTAAAAACAGAAAATAGTAAAACTCTTTATCACAATGACATAATAAATCATATCCTTGAATATTTAAAAGGTACAGACCATTTAAAATTATAAAAATTATAAATCAAAAAAAATCGTTTTATTAAAAAAAAAATATTTTTAATAAAACGATTTTTTTAATTTTTATAAAATGCAATATTCTACATTAAGAAAAATCTTTTTATGGCGATTAAAAAATATTAGCAGTAGAAATTTAACTTTAATCCTAAGTGTAATAATTGGTTTTCTTTCTGGTTTAATTGCTTTATTTCTAAAAACTTCTGTTTTTTATATTCATAAATTTTTAAATGAGAATAATTTTGAATTTACTTTTTCTAATTATTTTCTTTTAATTTATCCAAGTATAGGAATTTTATTAACCGTTTTAATGAAAAAATTTGTCATAAAATCAAAAGTTAAGCACAATATTGCTTCAATTTTACATTCAATTGCAAGACGTAATAGTTGCATAGAAGGACATAAAATTTTTTCGTCTGCTCTTGGCGGAATATTAACAGCTGGTTTTGGTGGTTCTATAGGTTTGGAATCTCCTATAATTTCTTCTGGAAGTGCGATAGGTTCAAAAATAGGAAAAACTTTACATTTGAACTATAAAACAGTTACTTTATTACTTGCTTGTGGTGCTTCCGGAGCTATGGCAGCAATTTTTAACACTCCATTAACAGCAGTCATTTTTGCTTTTGAAGTTTTATTAATTGATTTATCACAATTTTCATTAATTCCATTATTAATGGCATCTATTAGCGGTGCAATAGTAACAAAAATATTTTATATAGAAGAAATTTTATTTAATTTTAAAATAACAGACAAATTTGTTTCTGAAGAACTACCATTTTTTATTTTATTTGCAATTATTTCTGGTTTAATTTCTTCGTATTTTACATTTATGTATGTTTTTATAGAAAAAAAATTTTTGAAAATTAAACGAACTCATAATCATATTTTCATAGGAGCTTTAATAATTGGATTAATGATTTTTTTACTTCCACCTTTTTACGGAGAAGGTTTTCGAACTATAAAATATATTTTATCGGGGAATTATGAAGATATTATTAATGGAACACCTTATTTTTTATTCAAAGATAATTTTTTCGTGGTGATAATATTTTTTTCTTTGCTTGTTTTCCTAAAAGTTGTTGCAACAATAATAACTGTAGCATCAGGTGGAATAGGTGGAATTTTTGCTCCGTCATTATTTTCCGGAGCAATTTCTGGATTCTTATTTGCATTTACAACAAATAATATTTTTGAATTTTTGGGAATTAATATACATTTATCTGAAATGAATTTTGCAATAGTTGGAATGGCAAGTATGCTTGGAGGAGTTTTACATGCACCTTTGACTGGTGTATTTTTAATTGTAGAAATCACTGGAGGATATGAATTAATGTTACCTTTAATGCTCACTACAACACTAGCTTTTTTAACAACAAAATATTTTACAGAAAATTCTATCTTTACTATGCAACTTGCAAAAAAAGGCGAATTAATAACTCATCATAAAGATAAAGCAGTTTTAAATTTTATGAAATTAAAAAACCTAATAGAAAAAGATTTGAAATCTGTAAATATAAATGATAAGCTCGGAGATCTTGTAAAAGTTATTGTTAAATCTAAAAGGAATATTTTTCCTGTTATCAATGAAAAAAATATTTTTCTTGGAATGGTTTCTTTAGATAGTCTTAGAGAATTAATGTTTAATACAAAAATGTATGAAAAAATTCTCGTAAAAAATTTATTAACTTATCCAAAAATACAAATTAAAATTGATGATAATATGGAGGATGTTATGAAAAAATTTAAAAATACAAATGCTTGGAATTTACCTGTAATTGATAATGAAGGAAAATATATTGGTTTTATTTCTAAATCAAAAATGTTTTCTGTTTATAGAAAATTGTTAATAGATATTTCATCAGATTAATAATTTTATTAAATTCATTAAAATTTTGGCATTTTTTTCAAAAAAACGTAAAAATTTAATATTTTTTAATTTAAAAATAAAATTTTTCAAAATTCGTCCAAAATTTAAGAAACACGAAACATTGGAGGTTAAAAAAAAACCTCCAATGTTAAAAAATTTTTTTTCATAATTCGTCCAAAATTTTAATATTTTTTAATTTCGATTAAAAAAAAATTTTTCAAAAAACGCCCAAAATTTTAATATTTTTTGTAACCGCTCATTATAGTATGGTAAAAAAAGTTTTTTCGCAAAAAACAAAAACCATAAAGCTTTGATTTTAAGGTTGTTGCGTT
>NBLL01000150.1 GCA_002084355.1 Bacteroidetes bacterium 4572_128
AAAATTCATTAAAAAATTGACGTTTTTTGAAAAAAAATTTTTTTATTAATTAAAAAATTCATTAAAAAATTGACGTTTTTTTGAAAAATTTAATTAAAAAAAAATAAAATTTTTACGTTTTTGAAAAAAAAATTATATTTGTATTTTAATACAAAAAAATTAAAAATGGAAAAAAATAAAATTAATATTGAATTATCTCAGGAAGTTGCTCAGGGAAAATATGCAAATCTTGCAATTATAACTCATTCTAATTCGGAATTTATTTTGGATTTTATAAGGATAATGCCAGGAATACCAAAAGCAAGCGTAAAATCTAGGATTATTTTAACTCCTGAACATGCAAAACGTTTGTTATTTGCATTGAAAGATAACCTTGAAAAATACGAGGCAATAAATGGAAAAATTAAAACAAAAGGAGGAGGAGAATCTCCTATGATGCCTATGAATTTTGGCGGAATAACAGCACAAGCATAAAATTATAAAACATTAAATTTAAAAATTTAATGTTTTTTTTTTATTTTTTTTTTCATAGCCGTTAAAGCTTTTTCTAAAATTTTTTGATTCCTTAAATTTTTTGTATTCGCTTTTTCTATTTTTAGAGATTTTTCCTTTAATTCTATTTCTTGTAATTTATTTTTTGTTATATCAAAGCATATCATCAAAATTTTATCACAATTTCCATCTAAATTAAATATTGGTGCATAAGTTCCTTTTAAATAAACTTCTTTATTATTTTTTCCAATTCTCAAAAATTCTCCTTTATAAAATTTTTTATTTTTTAAGTCATACCATAATTTATTATATTTTTCAACTTCAAAATTTTTTTTTAAGAAAAAACTATCTTTTTTATTTAAAATTTCATTCTTACTATAAGAAAATGCTTTACAAAAGTTTTTATTTACATTTAAAAAATTTCCGTCTAAATCAAATTCAGCGATAATATTAGTTTCATTAATTGCATTTAATTGTTCTCTACTTTCTAATTCTTTTCTTTCCAGGTCTTCTTGTGTAGCCTTTAATTCTTCCATATTTTGTCTCATTTCTTCTTCTGTTGCTTCTTTTTCTTTTTGCTTTTCATTTGATAATTTTAATAGTTCTTTTGTTTTTATATTTATTTTTAATGAATGAAAAGCAGAAGCAATATTTTCACTAATTAACTCTAAAAACTCAATTTTTTCTTTTGTAAACTCTTCAAAAGAAGCTATTTCTATTATTCCCATTATTTCATTTTCTAATTTCAAAGGAACTATCAACAAAGAATTTGGATTTGTTCCTCCCATTCCGGAAGTTATTTCCATATAATCATTTGGAATTTTTTTTATTTCCTGTCGAAAGCATAAGATGCAATTAATTCAAGATAAGTTTTTTTATCATTCATAATAAATAAGCCTCCTTGATTTGCTTCAAGATAATGAATAAGACTTGTTATTATTTTATAACTTAAATTTTTTACATTATCATTATTCTTTCTTAAAATGTCTACAAAATTAGAAACTCCTTTATTTATCCATCTTTTTTTTTCATTTTCTAAATTATTTTTTTCTTTTTCTTGTGAATTTTTCAATAATAATTCTCTTAAATTAAATACTTCTCCTGTTAAATTTGTTCTATTAAATTTAATTGTTTCTTCAGAAATTTCATTAAATGTTTCATGAAAATTGTTTTTTGCAATTTGTTTTATGTGATTTATAATTTGTTCTAAATTTTTTTCTATTAAAAATATCTCATTTTTATTTTTTCCTTCTTTATCATCAAAAATGTATTTTTTATTTATATTTCTTAGATTTTCAAATAATTCTATTATATTATTTTTCATTCTTTTTATAGAAAAAATTAAAAATAAGTTCATAAATAAAATTATCGAATAAAAAATAATTTCAAAAATTGAATTTTCTTTTTTATATTTTTTTAATTCTTTAAAATTATTTTTTTGTAATTTTTTTTCATAAAATTCTATCTCTTCTATTAAATTTTTAATTCTCAATATTTTTACTTTTTCTAAAAGAAAGAAGTCTTCTATAAAAGAAATTTCTATAGAATTTGTTTTTTTTATATTAATATTTTGTGTTAATTTAGAAAATAAATCAGAGATGTATAAATTTAATTTTTCAATTTTTTCATTAATTTCATATGTGTCGTAAAAATTTTTCAAAAAATTTATTTTATCAAAAACATTCTTTTTTGAATTTTTAAAATTTTGTAAAATATATGGTTCATCACTTAGTAAAAAATTTGAATGTAAAACTTCAACTTCTTTAAAATAAATATGTAAATTCTTCAAATTTTCTATAAATTCTTTTCTTATTTTTATCTTTTCTTCAATTTTTGATATATTTATATCATTATTTTTTTGATAAAAAAATCCCAAAACAAGCATTATAATAATAAGCCATAAAAGAAAAATAGAATTTCTTTTTTCAATTTTTTTTATAAAATCTCCTTTTTTTGACATTTATTGCAAATAAATTTTTAACAAAAATAAAATATTTTGATAAAATAAAAAAAAAAATTTTTTTCAAAAAATGACCAAAATTTTATGAATTTTTATTAAAAAAAATTATTTCCCAAAAAACGTTAAAATTTCAATAAATTTTATAATTTAAAAAAAATATTTTTTTTAAAAACGTAATTATTTTATAATTTTTAAATTTAAAAATTTTTTTTTTGAAAAAACGTAATTATTTATAATTAAAAAAAAAATTGTACGATTTTTGTGTTTTTACAAAATTTGTATTTTAAATGAAAAAATTTGTATTTATTTTTTTATTGTTTTTTGTTAAAAACATATATTCTCAAAATCTTAAAATTGGAATTTTAAATAATTTAGAATTAGATAATTTTAAAGTTGAATTATTGAGAGGTTCTTATGAAGTTTTTGCAGACGGAAAAATGATCTTTGAAATGCGAAAAAACCTTCAATTGTCAGCAAAAATTTATGAAAGTAAAATTATTCTTTATACAAAATATAAAATTCTCGGAAAATTTGACACAATTTACATTAAGAAAAAACAAAATATTTTAAGAAAATTACTTTTTTTAAAAAATTTTTTGAAAATTTCTTTGAAAAATAATTTTATAAAAAATAGGACTTACGACGATAATTTAATTTTTTATTGGTTCAAAATGTGAATTTGAATATTATAAAGCTCAGGTAATTCTTTGTCAAACTTATCTTATGAGAAATAAAAATAAACATAAAAAAGATGGTTTTAATATGTGCGATGGAGTTCATTGTCAATCTTATAAAGGTAAAAATTTGAATAATAAAAAAATTTATAAAGCAAGTAGAAAATTTAAAAAATATTTTGTTATAGATAAGAAAAACAAATTTATTGACGCAGTTTTTTATGCAAATTGTGGAGGAGAAACTTGTAGAGCCGAAGATGTTTGGTCAAATAAAATTTCTTATTTAAAACCCGTAAAAGACACTTTTTGCATACACACAAAACAGGCAAAATGGAATAAAATAATCTCTTTTAAAGATTGGAAAAATTTTTTATTTGAAAAAGTGATTCCAATAAATGATTCCATAGATAAAGAAAAATTAAATTTTAAGCAAAAAGATTCTTTATTATTTTCTTATTTCCTTCCAAAAAAGTATCCTGCAAACAGTATTGAATTATTAAATGAAAAACAAAAAGATTCTTTGTTATTTGAAAATTCTTTTTTTGAACAAAAGAATAGAAAAAAAGATTTTGAATTTTTTGAAGAAAAAATTAAATTGACAAAAATTAGATATTTTTTTAAATTACGTTCTACTTTTTTTGAGATAAAAAATATAGAAAATTATTTATATTTTCAAGGTAGAGGTTATGGTCACGGAGTTGGATTTTGTCAAGAAGGAGCTATGGAAATGGCAAAAAAAGGTTTTAATTATAAAGAAATTATTAAATTTTATTATAAAGATGTAAATTTAAAAAAAAATAGGAATATTGAATTTAAAAATTAAAATTTATGATAGAAAAAATTATTTTTTTAAAAAATGTTGAAATTATTAGTTTTTACGGTGTAAAAGATGTTAATTTAAAAACCATAAGAAATCTTTTTCCCAGAGTAAAAATTATAGCAAAAGGTGAAGAAATTAAAATCAAAGGAGAAAAAAATGAAATAGAAAATTTTAAAAAAATATTCTTTTTATTTATAAAACATTTGAATTTATATAATTCAATTAAACCATCAGACATAGAATCTATATTTTTTAATAAGGAAAAAAATATAGATTTTGAATATTCTGATAATAAAAATATTTTGCTTTTTGGGAAAAATGGAAAAACAATTAAAGCAAGAACATTAAATCAAAATTTAATGGTAAAAAATTCTTCTAAGAATGATATGTTATTTGCTGTTGGAGTTGCCGGAACAGGAAAAACTTATATGGCAATTGCTCTTGCTGTTAAAGCTTTGAAAAATAAAGAAATAAAAAAAATAGTTCTTAGTCGTCCAGCGGTTGAAACAGGCGAACAACTTGGTTTTTTACCCGGAGATTTAAAGGAAAAATTAGACCCTTATTTACAACCACTTTATGACGCTTTACGAGAAATGATTCCAGCAAAAAAATTAAATGAATACTTTAATGATGGAATTATTCAAATTGCACCCTTAGCATTTATGCGAGGAAGAACTTTGTCAAATTCTTTTGTTATTCTTGATGAAGCACAAAATTCTACTTTAAATCAAATGAAAATGTTTTTAACAAGAATGGGTGAAAATTCCAAATTTATAATAACTGGAGATATTACTCAGATTGATTTAAGAAAAAAATAAAAAATCGTAAAAGCTTACGAAAGTAAGTAATAAATAAAAAAATCAAAAACGGCGTTTTTTTTATAATAAAAAAAAAAAATTTTTTTTCAAAAACGCCAATTTTTTATGAATTTAAATTTTCATTAAACTTTTCCTCATATTTATAATTTATTTTTTATTTAAATTTAGCAATTTCATAATTTCATTATCAGAATAATTATTTTTAATCATAGAAAACGCCAATTTATTTTCTGTAATTTCAATCCTTTTTTTCTTCCTTTTTTT
>NBLL01000036.1 GCA_002084355.1 Bacteroidetes bacterium 4572_128
AAAAAATTTTTTTTTAATAAAAAAATATTAAAATATTTGGGTTTTTTGGAAAAAAAATTTTTTTTTAATAAAAAAATATTAAAATATTTGGGTTTTTTAGAAAAAATTTTTTTTTAATAATAAAAAAATATTAAAATATTTGGGTTTTTTGGAAAAAATTTTTTTTTAATAATAAAAAAATCATTAAAATATTTGGTTTTTTTGGAAAAAATTTTTTTTTTAATAATAAAAAAATATTAAAATATTTGGGTTTTTTGGAAAAAATTTTTTTTTAAAAATAAAAAAATATTAAAATATTTGGGTTTTTTAGAAAAAATTTTTTTTTTAATAATAAAAAAATATTAAAATATTTGGGTTTTTTGGAAAAAATTTTTTTTTAATAATAAAAAAATATTAAAATATTTGGGTTTTTTAGAAAAAATTTTTTTTTAATAATAAAAAAATATTAAAATATTTGGGTTTTTTAGAAAAAAATTTTTTTTAATAATAAAAAAATATTAAAATATTTGGTTTTTCCTCATTAAAAATTCCTCATTATCATTCATTCTTCATTAAAAAATTCAGAAAGTTTGTTTAAAAATTTACTTTTTTTTGCGTGTTCTATGTATAAACGTATTGTTCCTCTATAATTTAAATGTCCAATTGTAATTATATTTTGACCGTTTTGTACCATTTTTTCTGCTATTTCTAATTTTTCCTTAGTATTCCCATCAATAAAATCATAGTTTCTTATGCAAGTTTTTACGTTTAATTTTTTTGCTTCTTCGTAAATAATTGATTCATCACTACTTTTACTGTCAAATAAAATCAAGTCATAAAAGTAACAATAGAGCGAAATACTTCTAATAATATTTTTATTTTTTGAAACAAGACTTCCCATATGATTATTTAAACCTATGATTTTTTTATAAGACCCACGTTTTTCAAAAGCATTATTTATGTGTTTTATATTATTATCTATAATAGAAATTGCAAGTTTTGTACTATCAAAATCATAAATTGCACTGTGTTTTTCTTGAACATATTTTTCACCTTTTTTTCTTGGATTTTTTTCTAAATCATTTGCTAAATTTCTTTTTTCCATATTTACACATTCCATCGCTTGATGTAAAATAATTTCTGCATTTTCATAATTTGCAAGTACATCAAAAATTTCTTCCTCGTGATTTGAATATGCAATTATCGCTACCGTAATTTCTAAATTTTCTTTTGCTAATTTTTTAAGATTTTCTACAGAGGACGCAAGTCCTCCTGCATCATCGAAAACCATACAAAATTTACCCTTTTTTTTTGTTTTTGAAAACAATTTAAAAGGTATTTTTATAAATAAAAAAATTAAAAAAATTATTTTAAAAAATTTTTTTCTTGTCATAACTTCCAATGAACCTCCATTTCCCAATTAGAACGTACATTTATTTCGTCCATATAAAATTTTGTTTTTTCCGGCTGAATTTTATTTTTATAATTTCCAGTATCCCACTTTTTATTTCCATTTTCATCAAAAATAATTTTGAAAAAATAATTTCCCGGGTCTAAAAAATCAAATTCTATTTTTTTTTCATCTAATTTTAAAAACTTTTCGGCAATAATATTATTTTTTTTGTCCATTAATTGTAAAATTAATTTCGTTTTATTTTTAATAAACTCTAAATTTAAAATTATTTCCCCATAAAATTCTGCTTCTTGTGTTTGAAATTTATATAAAATACTATCATTATACAAATCGGAAATTCCTAAAAAACACAAACTATCAATAAGTAATTCATAACTACTATTTTCTTGCCAATTTGCATTTAAAAAAAATTTCCTTATAAAATTATCGCTTTTTTTTAAAAAAAATTTTTCTTCTTCTTTTAAACTATCAACAATTTTAAATAATTTTATTTTTTCATTATCAATTTTTTTTATAGGGTTTTCGAATTCAAAATAAATTGGCGAATTAAAATTTATTTTTTGACCGTTTTTTACATTTGTTAAATATTTTAATTTTTCTTTATTAATTATTTTTTTCTTTTTAAAAATTCCTTTTTTATTAACTTTTTTATCTTTAAAAACCATTCTCAAAGTATCATTAACTAATTGAAATTTCTCTGTACTATCTTTTTGAGCATAAGAAATTACAAAATTCAAAGTATCTTTTTTATAAATTAGACTATCTTTTATCCAAAAAAAAATAGTGTCTTTTGTTGGATTTGTTTCTATAATAGAAGAAGTATTTTTATGTCCTAAAATTTCTATTTTTAAATTTTCTTTTAAATTTCTATTAAAAATAAAAATACATTTATATGCTTTTTCTCTTATATTTTCTATAAGAAATTGCCTTTTATTATCTTCTTCAAACAAAAATAATTCTATATCATTCGGTTTAAAATCAAAATATTTTTTAGTTACAATACTATCTTTTAAACTATCTAACTTTATTGTATCTTTTCTAAAATCTAATTCTACGGTCGGAATAAAAAAAGTATCTAAAAAAGCAATATTTTCGTTTGGCATATCAAATAAAAAATTACTGTTTGCATCTTTTAAGGCAAATATTTTATATTTCTTTTTTTTTATATTTTTAATAAAAAAATTTCCATTTTTGTCGGTTCTGTCTATATAAATTGGGATAGTTTTTTCTGGTGCTGTATCATTCAAATTTTCATAAATCATCACCATAACATTTTCCTCTGCTTTTAAATCGAAAGCATTTTTTAAATTTCCGCAGATAGAAAAACTATCAATTTCATTAGAAGTTGAAAAAATAAATTTAAAATCTTTTAAAATATTGCCTTCATTATTATCTACTATTGCGTCTCCAAAATTAAAATTATAAGTCGTACTATCCTCTAATTCAGATTTTAATTTTATTAAAATAGACTTTCCTTTTAATTTTATTTCTGCTTTTTCAAGCATTGGAGGTGAAATTAATAAATTATTTTCTACATCTTTTAGCTGAACATATTCATCAAATTTCAAAATTATTTTTTTGCTTTTGAAATTTTTTGATAAATTATCTGGCTTACTTTCTAAAAGTACAGGCGGTTTAATGTCTTTTTCTCCACCTGTTGGCGAACTTTGTCTTGCACAAGAGAATAATATAAAAAAAATTATATAAAAAAAAATATATTTTATTTGCATATAAAAAAATTTAAAAAAATTATTTTTATTCAAAAGTAATTTTTTTTTTAATTTTGTATTTTTTTAAAAAAATAAATTGTAATTTTAAAAAAAATTAAACTATTTATTTGGTATAATAATTGTTTTTTTAATTATTTAATAATCAATAAATATTAAAATATTTGAATATATAAAATATTATGAAATATAAGGCATTTATTTCTTATGAAAAAAACGAAAAATTTTACTCTCGTGTTATTGCTTTAGATAATAACTTAAGAAAATATGCAAAAAAATCATTTGAAGAACCTTTGAAAATTTATAGCAAAAAAACTAACGAGACTTCGGAATATCTTTTGCCTGAAGCAACACAGGATGCATTAGATGCTTCTGAATATTTTATATATATTGCAGAAAAAGAAACTTGCATGTCTCCTATGGTGGAAGCAGAAATACAATATTGGTGCGAAGAATTAAAAAAGAAAGATAAAATATTAATAACACATTTAGATGATAAAATAAATTTACAAGAAGAAACATTTAAAATTAATTGGGACAAAACAAATGCTCTGCCAGAAATTTTAGAAAATTATATTTATAAATTACCTTTTTATGTAGATTTAACTTGGGCAAAAAAAGTAGATTATGATTTAAATAATATAAAATATAAAAATATTATAAATATAATTTCTTCTCATATTCGCGGAATTACTCCAGAAGAAATGAATAGAATTGAGATTAGCGCTATTAAAAGTAATAAAAAAACAAAAAATTTTACTATAATTGGAACTATTATTTCTTTAGTTATGGTATTCGGTTTAATATTTTGGCAATTCAAACAAACAAAGAATGAAAAAATAATTGTTGAAAATACAATCAAAAAAGAGGAAATTAATAAGGAAAATAAGAATACGAACGATAAAAATAATAAGAATATAAATACAAACGATAAAAACAAAAATAATTTTGTAAAAAATAAAAAAAATAAAACAGAATTAGAAAAAAATTTAAAAGAGCACAAAGAAAATTTAAAAAAATTAAAGCCAATAGAAAAAAGTTCTAATAGGAATACAGGAGAAGTCCTTTTTGCAATGAACGAAGCAAAAGAATTATTTAAAGAAAATCCTACACACACATTAGAAATATTTAGAAAAAAGCAAATGAATGGAGAAAAATTATTTATACCTGTCTTAGAAATTTTAAGCTCTGCATATTATTCTACCCTTTATTATTCTATTAATGAACATTTTGCTGAAGTTAGCTCGGTTTCTTATTCTCCAAATAATGATAGGTTTGTTACTGCATCTAATGATAACACAGCAAAAATTTGGAAAAAAAACGGAGATAAAATAGCAACTTTAAAAGGACATAGGAATGCTATAAATAAAGTTTTATTTTCTCCTGACGGAGATAAAATTTTAACAACTTCTTATGATAAAACAGCGAGAATTTGGGATAAAAATGGAAAGAAAATTTCTGTTATAAATAGCGGATCTTCTATAAATTATGCTTGTTTTTCAAAAAATGGAGAAAATATTTTAATTACTTATGATGATAAAACTGTTAAATTATTAGATTCCGCAGGTAGAAGTTTAGCGATTTTAAGGGGACATTATGGGAGAATTAATATGTCTGTTTTTTCGCCAAATGGAAAAATAATTGCTACTGCATCTGATGATAATACTGTTAAATTTTGGGATTTTAAAGGAAAGTTAGAAAAAACAATAAAAGCACATTCAAAAGGTGTCAATTATATAGAATTTTCTAAGGATAATAAAAAATTCGTTACGGCTTCTTCTGATAATACTGCTTGTGTTTGGGAAATAAGTGGTAGAAAATATGCTAATTTACGTGGACACGGATTAGATGTTTTTTCCGCAAAATTTTCTCCAGATGGTAAAAAAATATTAACAAGCTCAAAAGACCAAAGTATTAAACTTTGGACTATCAAAGGTAGAGAAATTGCAAGTATAAAAGGTCATCAAAAAAATATTAATCAAGCAATTTTTTCTCCAAAAGGGGATAAAATTTTAACTTATTCAAAAGATAATTATGTAAAATTATGGAATTTGCAAGGTGAAGAAATTGACATTTTAAAAGGACATAACAAAGAAATTAACGATGCGACTTTTTCGCCAGATGGTGAATATATTTTAACAGCATCATCAGATAAGACAGCAAAATTATGGAGTTTAAAATCTAAATCAAAAACCATAAAAGGACATTTTACTCCAGTTAGAAAAGCCGTTTTTTCTGGAAACTCAAATTATTTAGCAACAGCATCAGATGATAACATAGTAAAATTGTGGAATAAAAAATTTGAATTAATATCCACTTTAGATGCTCATAGAAATGTAATTTCTCATATAGCTTTCTCGCCAGATGAAACAAAAATATTAACTGTTTCTTTAGATAAAACAGCTAAATTATGGTCAACAAATGGAAATTTTATTGCTGATTTAAAAGAACATACAGATGGAATTAAACATGCAATTTTTTCACCAGACGGAACAAAAATATTAACGGCTTCACAAGATAAAACAGCAAAAATTTGGGACTTGAAAGGAAATGTATTAACTACTTTGAAAGGACATAATTCTACAATTAATTTTATAGAAATGTCTTATGATGGAACACAAATTTTAACTGCTGCTTACGACGGAAGTATTAAATTATGGGATGCAAGTGGTAGAGAAATAAAAAATTTTAAAGGGCATGGTACTTCAGTAAATACAATTCATTTTTCACCAGATAATAAATTTATTTTGTCAGCGTCTGATGATTTGAGTGCTATCGTTTGGGATAAAGATGGTAAAATAATTATAAAATTAAAAGGACATAGGAGTTGGGTTCGTTCGGCAAGTTTTTCTCCAGATGGACAAAAAATATTAACATCTTCAAATGACAACACTGCAAAAATATGGACTTTAGATGGAATTCTAATAAAAACTTTAAAAGGACATACAAGCTGGATTTCATCAGCAGTTTTAGAGGAGATTATTTAGCTACTTTAAGAGGACATAAAGGAGCAGTAAACTCAGCAATTTTTTCTAAAGATAGTAAAAAAATTATTACAATTTCTGACGATAATAACATTAAAGTTTGGATTGCTCCAAAAGGAATTGAAAAATGGTTAAAAACAAATGAAATTTTATTTTAAATTTTATTTATAAAGAATATTCTTGTAAAAAATCAATTCAATTATTTTTATAAAAAATATTGAAATTTTGGACAAATTTGAAAAAAAAATTTAATTTTGAAATTAAAAAATATTAAAATTTTTACAAATTTTGAAAAAATATTATTTATATGGAAAGTAAATTAAAATATTCTATAGGAGAAGTTGCGAAAATATTTAATGTAAATATTTCTTTGATTCGTTATTGGGAAAATAAATTTGAAATCATAAAACCAATTAGAAATAAAAAAGGTAATAGAACTTTTACAAAAAATGACATAAAAAATTTTCGTTTAATTTATTTTCTTGTGAAAGAAAAAGGTATGACTTTAAAAGGAGCAAATAAAAAAATAAAGGAAAATAAAGATGAAAATTTTAAAATCTTTGAGATAATAGAAAAATTACAAAAAATAAAAAAAAAACTTTTAGAGATTAAAAAAGAAATTTAATTTTATTTCAAATTATTAAAAATATTTTTTTATGCTTATAAAAGTTTATGCTGGTTCTGTTCAGGGAATAAAATCTACTACCATTACAATAGAAGTAAATATTAGTTCCGGAGCGAAATTTTATCTTGTTGGACTTCCTGATAACGCTGTCAGAGAAAGTCAACAAAGAATAGATTCTGCTTTACAAAATAATGGTTACAGAATACCTGGCAGAAAAATTATTATTAATATGGCTCCAGCAGACATTCGTAAAGAAGGAGCTTCTTTTGATTTACCAATTGCAATTGGTATTTTATCTGCTTCCGAACAAATTGATTCTCAAGATATTGATAAATATATTATTATGGGAGAACTTTCACTTGATGGAAGTTTACAAGCTATTCGTGGAGTTCTACCTATTGCAATACAAGCAAGAAAAGAAGGTTTTAAAGGTTTTATTTTGCCAAAAAAAAATGCAAAAGAAGCGGCTGTGGTAGATAATTTAGAAATCTATGGAGTGGAAAATATTATAGAAGTAATAGAATTTTTCAATGGGAATTTAAAAATAGAAAGAACAAAAATTGATACAAGGAAAGATTTTTTTTCTAAAATAAAATCATATAATATAGATTTTTCTGATGTAAAAGGACAAAAAAAAGTTAAAAGAGCATTAGAAATTGCTGCTTCAGGTGGACATAATTTAATTATGATAGGTGCGCCGGGCTCGGGAAAAACTATGCTCGCAAAACGTATGCCAACAATTTTGCCTCCACTTTCTTTGCACGAAGCTTTAGATACAACTATTATTCATTCTGTTGCAGGAAAAATTGGCAACGAAACTTCTTTAATGACAATAAGACCGTTTCGCGCTCCGCATCACACAATTAGCGATGTTGCACTTGTTGGAGGAGGAAAAATCCCACAACCAGGAGAAATTTCTTTAGCAAATAACGGTGTACTTTTTTTAGACGAATTACCTGAATTTAAAAGAACTGTTTTGGAAGTTATGCGACAACCGTTGGAAGACCGAATGATAAGAATTTCCAGAGCAAATTTTTCTGTTGAATATCCAGCAAGTTTTATGTTAATTGCGTCTATGAATCCTTGTCCTTGTGGCTATCATAATCACCCAGAAAAAGAATGTTTATGTTCTCCGAACGTAGTTCAAAAATATTTAACAAAAATATCTGGACCACTTTTAGATAGAATAGACATACATATAGAAGTTGTTCCAGTTTCTTACGACGAAATTTCAAAAGAAAGCTTAGAAGAAAGCAGCAGTATAATTGCAAAAAGAGTTATTGAAGCAAATGAAATACAAAAAAATAGGTTTAAAGATGAAAAAAATATTTATTCAAATTCTCAAATAAATACTTCTTTATTAAGAAAACACTGTAAATTAGATAAGAAAAGTCAATCTTTATTGAAAATTGCGATGAATAAATTAGGTTTATCGGCACGTGCTTACGATAGAATTTTAAAAGTTTCACGAACAATTGCAGACCTTGATAAATCAGAAAATATAAAAACTTATCATATTGCGGAAGCAATACAATATAGAAACTTAGACAGAGACGGATGGGCTGGATAATTTAAAAATTCGTCGCTTTTATTTTTTATCATTTTAAATGATAAAAAATATTTTTTCAAAAAACATTAAAATTTTAACGTTTTTTGAAAAAATATTTTTTTTATATTTTATAAATTTTTCAATAAGAAATTAACACTCAATTTTTGGATGCAAAAAAATTGCAAAATCTATTCCAAGAATATTTGGAATTTTAAAATTATTTTGTTTATTCATTTTTTCTAAGTCATACATTTTTAATAAAATATTATTTTACATTTTTATATATAAAACTTTTTTTATAAAAAGTTTAATTCAAAAAAACAATTTTTTTATTTTTGTTTTGGTCTGATATTCAATATTTTAGAATAAATATTAATTTCACTAATTGGAATACTTAAAGGTGTTAAACCTCTTGTTCCAGTACCATCCATAGTATTTAACATTAATTCTTCCAAATGCGAAATAAAAGCTCTATTTGTAAGTGATTTCATTATTTTTCTTTCTTCTGGACTTGAGACAATTTTTCTTAAATTATCTATAGGTTTTCTTGAAGCAACGACTTTCAACATATCATTTCCAAAAGGTTTCCCAATTAGCATTAATTGAGTTTTGAAAATTATAGTGTCTTTTGGCAAGATCTTCACATCAGATGCAGGCGTTTTTTTATCTGGAATTAATACACTTATCGAATTATCTGGAGAAATATCTATAACAGAAAAAAAAGCCGTAAAATTTCCTTTATTTATGATTTGTAAAATAACAACATCACCTTCATCAAACACTAATTGTCCATTTTTCTTAATCTTTGATTTTTCCTCATATATTTTTGTTACCTTAGGTCTTCTATTTATTAATTGATATTCAACAGGTAAAACCTCCAATTGAACGTCTAAATCTGGATTTATTAAATTTAAAGACCTTATATATTTTGCTTTAGAAAAAAAAATCATTTCTTTTTCTATTGCATGAGCAATGGTTTTTGCTTTATCATTTTCAATTTTAACTGAAATGGTATCGTCTTCATTTTTTATGATAAAATGCAAAATATTTTCTTTGAACTTATTCAAAGTTTTTTTTATAATTGCATCAGCATTATAAACATTTTCTTCTTCTACAATTTCTATTAATTTATGATTTTTTAATATTCTGGCAACTCTATTTTTATTTTCTAAATCTAATAAAATATTTACTTCTAATGGACCGAAACTTTGATTATCTATATAAATTATAGACCTTTTTAACTCTTCCAATTTAAAATCAGATTTTATAACAATTTCCGAATCAAATTCTGTAGATTTGATAACATATCCAGAAACTTTTTTATTTTTCTTTTTAATTTTTTTTGTATTTATATCATAAACTGAAAAAGTTGTTCCTTCGAAAATTCCATTTAAACCTCCTGCATTCATAATGTAAATAGAATCATTAATTTGTTCTTTTATCATATAATATTCTTTAACTTCTTTTGTTTTTCCTCCAAAAACTTTATTTTCTAAATCTCCTTCTGCTTGTGGTGTTTGCTGTGGAACGAGATGCGCCATCTCAATTTTTATCTGGTCAAATAATTTTAAATAGCTAGTATTTTTATTTATTTTAACTATAGAACGACTGAACGCAAGACTCAGAGAACCAACAGGATTATTCTCTAGGTCATAAGTTTCGAAATTTGGCTGGTCTTGTCTAGCACCACTAAAAACAACAAATTTCCCTAAATTTTTTTCATCACTTTTTTTAACTTCATAAGCTCCACTTGTATTAGCAAATTTTACATCTAAAATAGGTTTATAAGATCTCGGAGCAAGTTTGTCTTTATCTCCTCTGATTACCACATTTCCTCCTCTTGAAATTGTTCCGGAATAACAAGCATCTATAATAAACATTAAACTTCCTTTTTTACCTATTTTTTTTCTCGCCTCATATATCATTAAATTTAATTCATCATCAATTAAATGATTTTGACCTGTATATTTTCTTGTGTAAATTGCATCTGCATCATAAGGAACTAAAGACTCGTCATATCCGTCAGCTTCGTCATTATTATTATCCATAACTTGCTGTCCATGTCCAGAGAAATGAAAAACAAGTATATCTCCTTCTTCTGCATTATCAATTAAATGTTCTTTGAAAATATTTTTTATATTCTTTTTCGTAGCAAAAGAATCTTTTAAAATTATAATATTTTCTTCTTCAAAACCTTTTTTTATCAAAGATTCTTTAATAAGTTTAACATCTGTTTCAGTATTTAATCTTGACCACTGTTTTTTGTATTTTGAAATACCGATGATTAAAGCTAATTTTTTGCTTTCTCTTTTATAGGAGAAATTCAAAAATAAAATTGAAGAAATTAATAAAACAGTCAAAAATCCTATTAATTTTTTATTTATTTTCATAATTTTTGTTTTAAAATTTTTTGTAAAATAAAAAAAATATAAAATTTAATAATTTTATATTTTTTTTTATAAAAATTTAATGAAGAAATTATGGTTTTAAATTAATCAATTAATTTGTAGCGATAAAGAATTTATTATAAAGACTACCTCTATTTCTCACTTTGATTTTAAAACTACCAGTCCAATTTGGTCTCCAACTTGTATAGCAATTATCTCCGTAAGAAGTATCTCTTACTATTAAATTACCATTTTCGTCGTAAATATATAGGTCAAGATCAGTATCTCCGTCTCCAACTACAGCAACTTCTGCAAGAGAACCACCATAAAAAGTTACCCAATAATAAACATAACTGTATCCAGCAACAGTTTTATAACCAGCTTTTGCTCCACCAGCGGCACCTCTACTTGAAGAAGATTTTTTTATTTTCTTCTCAACATTATCCGCTATAGCTAATAAATGTTTATCATTAGTCATTTTTCTTGCATCAGCAATTAAACTAAGAGGATTTAAAGCATCAGCAGTCTTTTTCATTTTTGTTGATTCATCAACTTTTTTTCCATTTTCAACTTTATCTGGATTAATTTCAGAAAGCGCAGTTTTTGCTAAAATTTCCGCAGCACTTAAAATACTAAGAGCATTTTTATTAGCATAACCGTAGTTTGCTAAATTTTGAGCTACTTTCGCTGCTTCAACATTTTCCGATTTCTTCTCTTCTGTACCGTCTTTCTTTTCCTCTACATTAAGTTTTTTTTCCTGAGCAAAACTTACACCTACAAAAAATAACGCAATAAAAAATAAAACAAATTTTTTCATCATTATAAATATTAAATAAAATTCAAATTCAAATATATATTATATATATACGTAAAAAAAATGAAAAATGAAAAAAATTTACCGTTTTTTTTTATATAAAAAAGTTTTGTTCCTGTAAATCAGCGTTTTAAAATGTGATAAAAAATTATTTTTTTTAAAAAGACACCAAAATTTTAAAATAAAAAAAATTAAAATTTTTGGCAAATTATGAAAAAAAAATTTTTTATTTCAAATTTTAAGATTTTTCGACAAAACAACATTTTTCTAAGAAACATTGGTTTAAAAAGAAAGACCAATGTTAAAAAAAAAATCTCAAAATTCGTCCAAAATTTTAATATTTTTTAAATCAAAATTAAAAAATATTTTTTTCAAAAATCGTCCAAAATTTTAATATTTTTTATTTTGAAAAAAAAAATTTTTTTTCAAAAAAAGCAATTATTTTTATAGTTTTTTAAAATTTAAAAAAAAAATTTTTTTTCAAAAAAACGGCATTTTTTTAAGATTTTTTAAAATTAAAAAAAAATTTTTTTTTCAAAATTCGTCCAAAAATTTAATGTTTTTAAAAAAAAAAATCCATAAAAATGACGATTTTTTTCAAATAAAAAAATTTTTTTAAAAAAATATGACATTTTTTTTTCATTTTTAAAAAAAATTACGTATATAAATAGGAACATTATTTTTTTATATAAAAATTGAAATAAAATGAAAATTTTAAAGTTTATTATTGTCTTTTTAGTTATACAATTTTTTATTGTACAGCTAAATGCACAAAATGTGAATGTTGATACAATATCAACAGCAAATAAAAATTTTGAAACGGCAAAAGTGTTTGAAAGCGAAGAACGATATGACAGTGCTGTTTATTATTTTGAGAAAGCAAGTCGTTTGTATGAGCAAAAAAAAATATGGAAAAAGTTTTTGCAAAGCGAAACAGAAAAAGGATTTTGCCATAGAAAATTAAAAAAAACAGGAAATATAGAACAAATAAAATTTGCTATTGAAAAAGTTCTAAAATATATTAGTGAAAATGATACCATTATTGCGAACGCATATCAAGAACTTGCTTATTTTTACTTTTATAAATCAGATTATTATAATACTATTTCCAATTGGGAAAAGTCATTAAAAATAAATCTAAAAGAAATTGGAGAAAAACATTTTAAAATAGCAAAACTAAATAACAATATCGGAGTTGTTTATAGGAATATGTCTAAATTTGATTTAGCTATGAAATATTTCATAAAATCAAATGAAATAAAAAAAAATTTAGAGGGTAATTATTATGCTGAAATAGCTAATACTTGTGAAAATATTGGACGTACATTTTACCATAAAAAAGATCTTGACAATGCTTTAGAAAATTATTTTGAGGCTTTAGAACTAAGAAAAAAGTTACCTGAAGAAAACAACACAGGATTAATTTTTACTTATCAGTGTATAGCTTCTATTTATATAAAAAAAAATGAACTTGATACTACAATTAAATATTCTTTAAAATTATTAGAATTACAAAAAAAAATTTTGGGTTCTAAACATAAAGATTTGATACAAACTTATGATTTAATTGGAGAAACATATCTTACAAAAAAAAATTATGATTCAACTTTATTTTATTTTAATAAATCTTTAAAAATCAGAAAAAAAAAAGATACAAAAAAGCTTTGAAAGTACGAAAAAAATTAAAATCGCCGAAAATATTAAATTCCTATATTAATATAGGAAATATGTATAATAATACAGCGCAATATGATTCTGCATTACAAAATTTTAATAAAGCTTCAGAAGCTTTAAAAGTATATAAAAAAGAAATTCCAAAATCAGACTTAAAGAAATCAGATATTTATCTTGCCATTGGAAATGTTTATAATTTCAAATCTGAACATAATAAATCTTTGAAATATTATTTCAAAAGTTTGAAAATAAGGAAAAAACTACTGGATAAAAATCATATTGATTTAGCAACTGTTTATGGTAATATTGGAACTGTTTACCGAGCAAAGTCAGAATATGATAAAGCTTTGAAATATGCAAATAAAGCACTTTTTATAAGGAAAGAAAATTTTATTGAAAATCATCCACATATTGCAAATTCATATAATAATATTGCAATTATTTATTCATCACAGGGAAATTATGAAAAATCATTAGAGAACCATTTTAAAGCATTAAATATTAGAAAAAAAATTTTTAATGAAAATAACAATTTTGAGCTTTCTACATCTTATCATAATATTGCAATAGATTATGATTTACAAGGAAATTATGAAAAATCTTTAGACTACCTTTTTAAATCATTAAATATAAAGAAAAAATTCTTGGGAACAGAACATCCTGATATTGCAGATTCATATTTTAGTCTTTCAAAAGCATATAATTTAAAAGGTGATAATAAAAAATCCTTAGAATATATTTCTAAAGCATTAAAAATATATAAAAAATTTAAAAATAATTCAAAAATTGCAATGATATATAATGGGATGGCACTCATTTATAAATCACAAAAAAAATATAAAAAAGCCTTAAAATATCATTTTAAATCATTAAAAATTAAAAAAAAAATTTTTAAGAAAAATCATATTAGCTTTTCAATATCTTATAATAATATTGCTCTTATTTACTCAGATAAAAAAAATTATAAAAAATCTTTGAAATATAATTTTAAAGCAATAAGTATATTAAAAAATACTTTTGGCGAAAATTCAAAAAGCTATTTCTTCTAACGTAATGAATTTCAATGAAATTACAAATATTGATAAAAATCCAAAAATAGAAAAATACAAAGATGGAATTCAACTTTTAAATAGTTTAAATTATAAAGCATATCTTTATCAAAAACTTTTTTTTGAAAATAAAGAAGAAAAATATTCCCAAAAAGCTATTTCTACTTATCTTTCTTGCGACACCTTAATTTCAAAAATGCGTAAAAATTTGTTATCTACACAAGATAAAATAAAATTTGGTGAAGACAATTATATGATATATGAAGCGTCTGTAAAATTATGTATAGAATTGGCTGATATTTATTCAGATAATTTAGAGCAATCAAATAAATATAAAAAGTTAGCATTTTATTTTTCAGAACAAAATAAAGCGTCTGTTTTATTAGAAAGTATTGCTTCTGCTGATGCTCTTAAATTTTCAGGAATTCCAGATACATTATTGAATTTAGTTCGTAAATTTAATATTGATATTGCAAGTTACAGTAATTTAAAAAACATAGAAGAAGATGATTCTATAAAAAATTTTTGAAAAAAAATATACAAAATATTATGAGTTAAAATATAATAATACTCCGGTAAGTCTTGAAGAAATTCAAAATAAATTGAATAATAAAACTGTAATGCTCAGCTATCTTACGCAATATCAAAAAAAGATTTTTTAGTTACTCATTTTAATTTGCCTGATAATTTTTCAAATGACATTAGAGATTTACGACATTTTCTTTCTACAGCAGTAAAAGCAAATGCTCGTACCCTCCGACCTTTAATTTTTGATGATGGAAAATTTCATTATCCAGAAGAAGCATATAATTTATATAAATTACTTTTTCCATCGAAAGTTGATTCTTTTTTAAATGACAAAAATATAGAAAATTTAATAATCATTCCAGATGGGAAAATGGCAACTGTGCCTTTTGAAGTTTTTTTGACAGAAGAATATAAGAAAGTAGAAGATAATAAAAAATTTTCAGAATTACCATATTTGTTAAATAAATATAATATTTCTTATAATTACTCAGCCACTCTTTTTAACAATAAAAAGTCAAAAGAACTTTCTGTAAATGATTTGATAGCTTTTGCTCCGGTTTTTAATGATGAAAAAACTTCCGGAACAACAAAAACGACAAGAAGTATTTTATCTCTTTCTAAGGATAAAACAAAAACACGATCTTTCCTTTTTGACGGAAGATATGTAAATCCACTGCCGGGAACTGAAGTGGAAGTAGATAGTATTTTTAATTTATATAAAAAAAATGGTAAAAAAGCTATGATAAAAACTCATTTGCATGCAAACGAAAATTTTGTAAAATCAGGAGAATTAGTAAAATATAAAATAATACATTTTGCTACTCATGGATTTGTAAATGAAGAAAAACCAAAGTTTTCGGGAATATTGTTCTCGCAAGATACAACAGTAAATACGGATAATATTTATTTGGAATATTCTTCTAAACAACAAAATGAAGGAATTTTATATCAGAGCGAAATTTACAATCTTGAATTTAATGCAGAGCTTGTTGTTTTATCAGCTTGTGAAACTGGTCTTGGAAAGATCACAAAAAGTGAAGGTGTAATTGGTTTGACTCGTGCTTTATTATATGCAGGAAGTAAAAATATAATAGTTTCACTATGGCAAGTAAGCGACGACGGAACTAAAGAATTAATGATAAAATTTTATGAAAATTTATTGAAAAATGAAAAAGAAAAATTTTCTATACATCTGCGAAAAGCAAAAAATGTTTTAATTAAAGATGGAAAATATGCACATCCATATTTCTGGAGTCCATTTATTTTAATTGGGGAATAATTTTTAATTAAAAATATTAAAAAAAATTTTTTGAAAAAGTGCCAAAATTTTAATGTTTTTAATTTCCAATAAGAATATAAGGTACCCAGAATTTTGGTGGAATACTAGATTTTTCTATCATATTTTTTTTAGAAAAATTATCGTTTTTTTTCAAAGCTTCTTCGTAAAAATCTTTCATAAAATTTTTTGTTGTTTCGTCGTCAATTTCCTTTCCCACATAGAATAAATAACATTAGAAACTCCAGAGCAAAAAAATCCATTAGTCATCGAACGACTTGCATTTTCATTCATATTTGTTATCTTTAAAATTTTACAAGAACTTATAACAATTAAATTTGCATTAATTTTTAAATTAAACATTTCTTTTGCATTTAAAAAATCATCTAAAGTATTAGAATCAGTTAATTCATCTGGTGGATTTTTAAAAATTATTCCAGAAAGTTTTGGATTTTCTTCATTAAAAAATCCGTGAGAAGAAATATGAATATATTTTTTCATTAAAGAAGATAATAAAAAATTTTTTTCAGTAGCATTTTCATAAATATATTTTTTATATGAAATATTACTCTTTCTTGATAATAAAATAATATTTTCAATTTCTTCTTCCGAATGTAATAAAGTATCCCAATTTTTTTCCCATTCTATTGGAGCAAAACAAATCAAACTATTATTATCAATTATTTTTTTCTCTTTGAATTTATTCCATTCAGTTTCCGAATAATTATAACTTATTTCAAAATATTTTATCAAATAATTCAGTTTACTGTAATTATTTTTTGTGTTTTTTTCTGGAGATTGGCAAAGCAAAGCTTCAAATGGAAGTCTATACAAAAAACCGTATGGAATTATTAATAATTTTGTTTTATTTTCTATCTCCTCTTCAAAAGGAGAAATTAAAATATTATAAAGAAAATGACTATTTTTACAGAAATTATCATAATTTATTTTTTTTATACTTATTATGAAATCGTTTATTTTTTTTTCTAAAGTGTCAATTTTTATTTCAAGTTTTTTTACAGAAATAAAATTTTTAGCTTTAAGATAAAATATTATTTCGGATTTATTTATCTTGTAAGAAATAATCATTAAATTTTCATCAGAAATTTCTCTTTTTGCTTGAATATTATCATTATTATTTTTTTTTACACTTAGAAATTTTTGTAAAATAATTGAATTTAAAAATTTTTCTTTTTCTAAAAAATCATAGCTTTTAGAAACAAATTTTTCTTTATTTTTTAAAAAATATAATTTTAATGCGTTTGAATTTGCGTCATTATAAAAATTTTTGAGATCATAGAAAATGTTTTTTTCTACATTTTCTACAGAATTAAACATTTCATAAATTATTGAATCTGTTTTTTGATAATTTTCAAAAGCTTCGAATAAAAAATTTTCATCTTTTTTAGTTTCATATATTTTTTCATAAGTTTTTGACTTTGAATAAATTATTGATATTTTTTTGCTGATATTTTTTTCATCAATTAATGACAATGCCGTTTCGTATTTTTTTAATGCTTTTTCATAATCTTGTTTATCAAACAAAATATTTCCAAATAAATAAGTTTCATAAAAAATATTTTTTTTCAATTTCTTTTGAATTTTTAAAACTTTTTCCATTTGTCAAAAATTTCTTTTTTATTTTCAATAATTTTTTCAAAAGTTCTCAATTCTGTTTCTTTTTTATTCGCGTTTCTAATTCTAGCTTCATTTTTTATGTAATATTCTTTTTTATTACTTTTATCGTCATAATATATTTCGTATGCGATTTTTAAAATCTGCGGATAAATTTTTTTCAAAAAAGAAGAAACATTTTTTTCGTAATCACATTTTTTTAATGCATTACATAAAATTATTGTTTCATTTATAAGTGAATATGCAGATTCAAATTCCTCTTTTTTATGAAATCCATAAATTTTTTCCAAATTTCTTTTTAAAACCAAAGTATCTTGACTTAATATTTGTCCGGAAGAATTATTAAAAAAAAATAGAAAAATTAGGAAAAAAAAAATTGTATTTTTCATATATATAAATTTTAATTTTGAATTTTAAATTTACCCAAAAATATTAATTCTTCTTCGGTTTCCAGTTTCCAATAATATAAACCTGTTTCGAAATTATGCTTTTCCAAAGTATATTTATTTGATTCCATCTTTTTTTTAAAAATTTCTTTTTCGCTGTTTTTAATAATTATTAAAAAAACTTTTTTCGAAAATTTTTTATCCCATTTAAAATTTATTGAACTATTTTTTTTAAATTTTTGATTGTTTTTTGGAAAAAATTTTTTTTCATTATTATAATTTTTTTTTCTAAAAGAATGATGAGAAATAACATATTCCAAATGTTCTACTTCGGCAAATGTTTTTATATTTTCTTTTTCGTAAAAAAAGAAAAATAAAGTTGATAAAGAAATAATAAATATAGCAGCTATTTTTAATAAAAAAAACCGATTTTTTTGAAAAAAATTTTTTTTATCTTTTTTATTTATGCTTTTCGAAAAACGATATAAAGATATAATTTCGCTAAAACATTCATCGCAATTTTTTGTATGCTCTTTTATTTCTTCCGAAAGTTCAGATAAATCATTTTTTTCTAATGCTTCTAAATATTTTAATTTTTCATTTTCATTTAAGTGTCTGTTTAACATTTTTTTTAAATTATAGTTATTTATTATATATATACGTTTTTTTTTTCAAAAATGAAATTTTAATTTCAATTTTTTTTTAAATATTATATTTTTTACAATATTTTTCGAACAAAATTCCTATTGAAATTTCATCATAATTTGAAAATAGCGGCACACCGTTCATATATTTAATAATGGTTTTAATTTTTTTTTTTACGTAAATTCGTAGATTATCAGTTGAACTATTTTTATTTTCGCAAAAATTAATGTAATTATTTAATATGATAAAAATGTCTTTTTTTAATATTTTATGAGGAATTTTCATTAATTTATTAAAATCATACTTTTTTTTACTATATTTTTTTAAATTCTTCTTTTCTAATTTTATATTAAAATATAATTTCAAGCAAATAATAATTTTAAATTTTTCATCAAGAAATAATTTAAAAATTTTATCTAAAATATCCATTTCTTCATTTATGAAAATTTCATAATTACTGGAATTAACATTTTCGTTATTTGTTTCTTTATGAGACAAAATAAAATCTGAATATTCTTTGGTTTCTTGATTTTTATATTTTTTCCTGATAATATCATTGCAAATATTGAATATTATTTTTGTTATATAATTTGAAAATTTTTTTTTATTATTATATTTTTCCTCTATTTTTTTTAATTTTAATAAAATTTTATAAATAATTTCCTGAGAAACATCTTTTTTTTCTGAGTAAGAAAAATAGCCTTTTTTAATAAAAATATTTACGGCATTTTTTATTAAATAATTATATTTTAAAATAACTTCTTCTGGATCAATTAAAATTAATTTATTTTTTTTCATAAAAAATTTTATTCAAAAAAAACATTTTTTTTAAATTATGATTTTATTTTCGCTTTTCAAAAAATTTTTTTGAAAAAAAACCAAAATTTTAATGTTTTATTTCAAAAAAAATTTTTTTCCAAAAAAACCAAAATTTTAATGTTTTATTTCAAAAAAAATTTCTTCAAAAAAACCAAAATTTCAATAATTTATTTTGTTTATATATGGTTCTTTTCCAGCAAAAACTATGGGAACATTAATAATATTTTCTCTATAAATTTTATTTTCTAAAGCTTCCTTATAATATTTTCTTATTTTAATTTGTGAAATGGCTTTTTTTATTGCATCATTTATATAAACATGAAAAAATTGCTCATTTGGAATGACAACTTTTTTATATTCATCTTTTTTCGGCAAAACATCAAAATAACTCAGAGAATCTCCAATAATTTCTTTAAAATTTTTTTCAAAATTAATTAAATCATTATTTATCAAATTTTCTGATGTTGAAATTAATAGATCTCTTCTGATTTTAATTTTATTTGATAACCACTTAATTATTATTTTTTTAAATAATAAATTTATTTCATAATTTGGAATTTTTATTTTATAAGTTTCCAATTTTAAATTACTAGAAATGGTTAAATAACCGCTGTAAGTTAGCAATGTCCACAATAAAAAATAAGTTTTTCTAAGGTTTTATATGTTCGCTCTTTATTTCCTACAAATATTTCATCTCTTATCAAAGAATCTCCGCTGGTGTTTACCCAATACGTTTTAAAACCGTCATTCACCTTTGAAATGTAATTTACTATGGACCAAGGATTATAAATATTATCAATATTTCCAAATTTATAACCGTCATACCATTCTTTGATTTTTTTAACATCTTTATTAAGATTGAAATGTTTTAATATTTCATAAATTTCTTTTTCTGTGAAACCAAATTTATCAGCAAAATAAGTGGAAGTTATTCCATAAGTGTCGAGATTATTCCATTTGGAAAAAATACTCTCTTTACCAATTCTCATTACACCTGTAAGCATTCCTTTTTGTAAATTTTCCTCATTACCTTTGAAAACAGAACCAAGAAATGTCTGATAATATGTCTTATCATTTGAATATTTGGAATTTTGAAATGCTTTTATAATCGGTGCATCGTATTCGTCAACCAGAACAATAACTTTTTTATTGAAATGCTTTTTTAAAAATTCACATAAAAATTCCAAGCTAAATTTATAAATTTTATCCTTAGCTGTTTCAATTATGATTTTCTTTATTATCTCCTTTTCATAATCTTTTATTTTATCAGAGTTTAACAAATAATCATGCT
>NBLL01000151.1 GCA_002084355.1 Bacteroidetes bacterium 4572_128
TTATATAAATATCCCAATTTCTCCCATTAAAATCTACACATAAAATTGCATAAGGAAAAATTTCATTCACTTCATCAGAAGTAAAAACAGCAAATTTCTCTTTTTTAATTTTGTGGATAGACCAAAAATGTTTAAAATTATCATTTTTTCTAAAAATATTTAATGAAGCTGGTGCTTTAAAAACTTCTTTTGTCCTTAAAAGTTCAGTAGGAATACCATTATGAACTTTTATTTTGACATCATAATTGTTTGTTTTTTTTTGTAAAAAATGAAAATACGAATCTGGAAAAGCCAAAGAAACATTTGTCTCATCTATAAAAGTATGGATTTTAAAATCCGCTACATTTAAAAAAAATTCTCTTCCTATTATCATAATTTCAAATTAAAAAAAAATTAACAATTTATCCCCAATTTATACCGCCACCATCACCATCATCTGGACCATCTGGTGGTGTATCATCTCCACCACCAAGGTATTTTATCCTTAAAAGTTTTGTTTTTTCTTTTCATATTATATCCTTTCAATTTTTATTTATTTAAAATGTAACTTTTTTTAAATACAAAATTAATTAAAATTTGTAAAAAAAAAAAAAATATAAATAACATAATAAAATTTTCAATAAATTTAAATAAAAAAATTTATATTAAATTTTTTTCCGTACTTATTAAAGTCTTAGAAATTTAAACCTTTTTTATTAATTTTTTTTTTAATTTCTTTTATACCGATTTAAAACCTCATAAATTTTAAACCTCTTAAATTTCTTTTCCGTACCAATTAAAGCCTTAGAAATTTAAACCTTTTTTATTAATATTTTTTTTAAATTTCTTTTCCGTACCAATTAAAGCCTTAGAAATTTATTTCAAAAACTAAATTTCCATCATCTAAAATGTAATTTATTCCTGCTCCTTTTTTCCCCAAACCTACTTTATCTGTTACAATTAAAGTATTGCTTTCAAATTTTTTCAAAACTTTATAAAACTCTCTACTTTTCGACGGAGCGAGATACAATATATGACAATTTTTAATTTCTTCTAAAGAACTATATTCTGTTACAATAATTTTTTGACTTCCTGCCATTTTTCTTTTTGCGATAGTTTCTAATCTTTCTGTAACTTTTGACTTTCCTAATATTCCAATAACAAAATCTCCTTTTCTAAATTCTTTTGGCCATTCTATATATTTTGTGAAATTATACAAAAACAATGCCTTAAATCTTTCATTTTGTGCATTTGTAATTGTAAATAAGGTCATAAATATTGTCATAAATAGTAATTTTTTCATAAAAATTTTTTTTAAAATATTAAAAAAAACGTTTTTTTATACACAAAAAAAATGCCGATAAAATATTTTTTACAAAAAACGTTTTTTTTTATAAAATATTTAATTTTTTTTTGAAAAAAATAATTTTTTTTTCGTTTCAAATATTTTTTTATAAAATCGCAAATTAATTAATTTATAATTAAAAAAATTTTATTTTTTTTAATAAATTTATTTTTTTTGATAATGAGTAATTTAGAAGCATTTATATTAGGTTTAATACAAGGTTTAACAGAATTCCTACCTGTTAGTAGTAGTGGACACTTAGAACTTGGGAAATATATTCTTGGAGTTGAAGGAACAAATAATTTACTTTTTACTGTTGTTGTTCATGGAGCAACGGTTTTGAGTACTATATTTGTTTTTAGAAAAGATATTTGGGAACTATTGAAATCTTTATTTTCTTTAAAATGGAATGAAAAAACCCAATATATTTCAAAAATTGCTCTTTCTATGATTCCAATTGGAATTGTTGGATTGTTTTTTAAAGATGAAATAGAAAGCATTTTTGACGGCGAAAATATTATTTTGCTTGTTGGTTTAATGTTAATTCTAACTGCAATTTTACTCGGTTTTACTTATTATGCAAAAGAAAAAGATAAAAATATCTCTTTCAAAGATGCTTTTATTATTGGAATTGCACAGACAATTGCTGTTTTGCCGGGTATTTCTCGTTCTGGCTCGACTATTGCTGTCGGTTTGCTTTTAGGAAATAAAAAATCAGAAATAGCAAAATTTTCTTTTTTAATGGTAATATTTCCAATCATAGGGGCAAATTTAAAAGATTTATTTTCCGGAGATTTAATTAATTCTGGAATAAGTATAGAAACTTTAATAATAGGATTTTTAGCTGCTTTTGTTTCGGGTTTATTTGCTTGTAAATTGATGATAAATTTAGTTAAAAAAGGAAAATTAATTTATTTTGCTTTATATAATGTTTGATTCTAACCAATTTAAAAAAAATTTTTTCAAAAAAAGCCCAAAATTTTAATAGTTTTTAAAAAAATATTAAAACAAATTGGTGTTTTTTTAAATCTCCTGTTAAAAAAAAAAAATTCCAAAAAACGCCCAAAATTTTAATATTTTAATATTTTAAAAAAAACAAGATTGCTTCTAAACAATATTGATTTAAAATAAATCAATGTATGTTAAAAAAAAAAATTTTTTCAAAAAATGCTCAAAATTTTAATAGTTTTTAAAAAAAATATTAAAACAATATTGTTTTTTTTAACATTAAATTTTAATTTTTTTTTGTAAAAAAATGATGTTTTTGAAAAAAAAATTATTTTAATAAAAAAAATATATTTGTAAATATTTAAATAAAAAAAATAAATTTGCAAATAAATTTTTTTTTAAATTATGAAAAAGACAATTATAGTTGCTTTGTTAATATTATTTATTATTTCTTCGTTTTTTCTTACAAGTTGCAAAAGAGGCGAAGATGACCCTTTTTTTTCCTTATATTCACGAAAAATGAGGGTTACCGGAGATTGGAAATTAATAGATTTTGAAAGAAATACTGACATTACGAATCTTACAGATTACGAAACAGTTACAAATTTCAAAATAGAAGGAGAAAAAGGACTCGTTACAATTACTACAAATATACCTAATTTGGACAGTACAAGAATTGAACAAGGTACTTTAAACAGTGATTTTACTGAAATTATCTTTGAAAAAGATGGTTCCTATAGAAATGTTTTAAAATATACAATAGAAACTAATTTTACTTCTGAGTATGATGATTCTATAGTACACGTAAATACAAAAAGAGTAGTGCGTGTAGATAAAGAAGGAATTTGGGATTTCTTAGATGGAGTTGGAGAAGATTATAGAGATAAAGAGCGTATTGTCATAGATGAAAGACAAAGAGAAATTTTCATTTTGATAATTACAGTCACAACAGTAACTGACGAGTTGGATTTGAATATACATGACCCAATTAAAACCGATAAACAATATAATTATTATGAAATGCCTCATACAGAAATATGGACTTTAAGCAGATTAGCAAATGACGAAATGGTTGGAAATAGAAGTTTAAATGCTGAATATGATATATTTCCAAGAGAAGACGGAACTTATACTTTGTTTCACGATATAAGTATAAATGGATATGGAGACGAATCTAACGGTTTAACCGTAGAAGTTAAAGGAACTGAAAAATTTATTTATAAGCAATAAATTAAAGAAATTACACAAAATTAGCGTATTTTTTTATATTTATTTACAACCATATTTACTCCATTGCCACTACCACAAATAGAAACTCCAAAATCAAATTCTCCAGTTTCTATTGCTCTCGCAAGAGGATGAGCAAAACTCGGATAATCTACACTTTCGTTAGAAAAAGATCCAAAATCTTTTATAGTATAATTTACAAGATTGCAATAATTTATCAATTCTTCTTTCAATTCAAAACCTGCATGATCACATGCAAAAGCTATTTTTAATTTTCTCATAATTTTTATTTTAAATTAGAACGTATTTTTTTTGCTATTTCTTTAAATTTTTCGTCGCTTATTTTTAATTTTTTACGAGAAAAATTAATGTCTTCTACATTATTTATAGGAATTAAATGAATATGTGCGTGGGGAACTTCTAAACCAATAACAGCAATTCCTATTCTTTTACATTTTATTGTTTTTTCTATTGCTTTTGCAATTTTTTTGCAAAAAACATTAGATTTTGCAATTATTTCATCGTCCAAGTCAAAAAAATAATCTACTTCTTTTTTTGAAACAACAAGTGTATGTCCTTCTGAAAGTGGATTTATATCTAAGAAAGAATAAAAATATTCATCTTCTGCTATTTTGTAAGATGAAATTTTGCCATGTATAATTTTTGAAAAAATGCTACTCATAATAATTTTTTTAAATAGAGATTTCTATAATTTCAAATGGAACTATTCCCGAAGGAACTTTTATATTTACAATATCGCCGACATTTTTACCAATTAAACCTTTTGCAATAGGTGTATTTATAGATATTTTTTTTTGTTTCAAATTTGCTTCTGCTTCAGAAACTATCGTATAAGTCATAACTATATTATTTTTTTTGTTTTTGATTTTAACTTTACTTAGAATTTGAATTTTCGTAATATCTATTTTTGACATATCTATCAAACGAGAATTTATTAAAGTATCTTGCAATTTAGAAATTTTCATCTCTAATAAACCTTGTGCTTCTTTTGCCGCACTGTATTCAGCATTTTCAGATAAATCACCTTTATCTCTTGCTTCTGCAATTTGTTTAGATATGGAAGGGCGTTCAACAGATTGTAAATAATTTAATTCTTTTTGCAAAGAATGTAAACCTTCTTTTGTTAAATAAGATATTTTAGACATTTTGAATAAATTTTTATAAAAATAATTTTTCAAATAAATAAAAAAAAATTCAAAGTTAATATATATTTTTATTAAAAATCAAAAAAATTTTCATTTTTTGATTTTTATTTTGAATTTTTTATTTTAAATAAAAAAATTTAAATTTTTGTCATTTTTTTGAAAATTTTTTTTTTTAATAGTAAAACTATAATTTTTTTTTAATGAAAATTTCATTAAAAATTTCTTATTTTTCAATTATTTCTATTTCGTAAATTATTGTTGTTCTTGCTTTGATTTTTTTTTCGTCTCCAATTAAACCATGTGCTAAATGTGGCGGCATAATAAACCTTGCTTTTTCACCGTAATTTAATAATAAAACTCCTTCCGTTAAACCAGCTTCTAAATCTGAATGTCCAACTCTAAATATTTTTAAACCTATAGAATCAGAATCATAACACAATTCTCCATTCAATAAATAAATTTTGTATTTTAAATTTATAATATCTTTATTTTTAACTTTTCTATTTTTCGTCTTTTTTAAAATCTGATAAAATAAACCAGTTTTTGTTGTTTCCATTTTCCAATTTCTACGCTCTATAAATTTTTCTATTTTTTCTTTATCTATAATTAACAAACTTTTATTTACATTCATTAAATTTTCTTTGTAATTTTTTTTAGAATAAAAATTATTTGGTCTTCTTTTCTTTTCTTCACAAGAAATTAAAAACAATAAAAAAATCGCCAATAAATAAAAAAACTTTTTTCCTACCATTTTCTGCTTTCTTATCAACAACTCCTCTACTTATGGAATTATAATGTTCATTAATTCCTAAATTAATAATTATATTTTCTATATCTTTCAAAAAATACAATTCACTCATTGATTCAAAACCTATGAAAAAGAAAAAACATAAAAAAATTCCAAATATAAAAGCAACAATTTGATTTTTTGTTAAAGAAGAAGCAAAAATTCCTATAGCAACATAAATTGCTGATAAGAAAAATAATCCTATGTAAGAGCCAAAAGTTCCACCTGTATCTATATTTCCAACGGGATTACCAAGACTGTAAATACTATAAAAATAAATTAATGTTGGTAAAATTGAAAATAAAACAAGTAGCAAACCTGCAAAATATTTCGCAAGAATAATCTCTAAATCTGTCAGAGGAAATGTAAATAATAGTTCTATAGTTCCTGTTTTTTTTTCATTAGCAAATAATCCCATACAAATGGCAGGAACAAGAAACAAAAAAAGCCACGGAGCAATTACAAAAATTGTTTCAATATTAGAATAGCCAGAATCAAGAACATTAAATTGTCCTTTGAAAACCCACATAAATAAACTATTAAATAACAAAAAAACAATAACAACTATATATCCAGTTAAAGAACTGAAAAAACTATTCAATTCTTTTTTTAACAATGTAAACATTTTAAAAAAAATTTTAATTTTGAGACAAAAATAATAAAAATTTTATAAATTATAAATTATGAAAATTAAACTGAAAATTAGTAGTAAAATAACTATACCAACAATTTTTATGGTAACTTTTATTATTATAGTAATATCAATACTTGGACAAAAACACGTAAAAAAAACCTTAGAAGAGCAGACAACAAAAATAATGAGAGATAAACTTAGTGATTTTAATACAAATTTGGAACGTTTATCAAATCAAGCACTTTATAGTGCTTCTTTTTGTGCAGAAATTCCGTTCGTAGAATATGCTTATAATAAATTTTATTCTAATAAAAATTTGTATAGTAGTTCGTCTATTTTAGAAAATAATTTTAAAAATATTACAAAAAGAAGAAAAGAGGTGATGATTTACTGTTTAGAAGTATGATAAAAAGAATTAAAAATAATCATAGTGCAATTTCCGGAGCAGAAATTGGTAATGATGGAATTTATATTAGAGGTCTTGCTCCAATTTTTTCATCCACAGATAATGAAAAATATCTTGGATCTGTAGAAGTACTTTTACCTTTGATAGAAGTTATAAAAACTTCAAAATTAAATGAAAAAGAAGATTTTGGTCTTTATCTGAATAAAGAAAAAATAAAAAAAACATCTATGCTTAGATTAAAAAGTAAAAATAAATTACTAAATAAAATGGGTAATTTTTCTTTTATTGCACGCACAAGCAAAAATTACAAATCTCAGTTTATAGATTCAACTATTCTAAAAAAAGCAATGAAAGAAGGTTTTTATATTTTAGAAAAAAGCAATTTTAAAATTGCTGCAATACCAATTAAGGATTTTGAAAAAAATGAAATTGGAAATTACAAATTACAATTTACAGTGTAATTATTGCAAGTTTATTATTAATTTTTCTTGTGAGATTTCTAATAAAAAGACCATTATCAATTGTAAATGAAAAAATTAAAATTATTTCACAGAGGAAAATTATTGATAAATTAGAAATAAAAACTTATGACGAAATAAGTGAAATTTCCATTTCTGTAAATAATTTAATTGACGGAATGATAAGCTCTTCAAAATTTGCTAATGAAATAGAAAAAGGAAATTTTGAACTTAAATTTAAGGCAATAAGTAAAGATGATATACTTGGAAATGCTTTGATAAATATGAGGAAGAGTCTTCATAATGCAAAAAATAATGAAAAAAAACGTCAAAAAGAAGATGAACAGAGAAACTGGACTTCTGTTGGAATTGCAAAATTTAGCGAAATTCTAAGAGAAAATACAGATGATTTAAAAAAATTATCCTACGAAATAATTAAAAATTTAATGCCATATCTTGATTCACAAGTGAGTAATTTATATATTTATAAAAAAGCAGAAAAACCATATTTAGAAATTATTTCTTCCTACGCTTATGAAAAAGAAAAAGATATAGATAAAAAATATTTCATAGGAGAAAATCTTGTGGGAATTTGTGCAAAAGAAAAGAAAACAATTTTTTTGAAAAAATTACCAGAGAACTATTTGAAAATTTCATCTGGAATGGGAGATATAAATGCAAGCAGTTTATTAATAGTTCCGCTTATTACAAATGAAGAAATTTTTGGTATTTTAGAAATCGCTTCTTTGAAAGAGATAAAAAATTATCAAATTAATTTTGTTGAAACTATAGCAGAAAGTATTGCTTCTACGCTTTCAATATCTGAAATGAATACAAATAAAAATACAATGTTAGAAACATTAAAGAAACAAACTGAACAAATGAAAATACAAGAAAAAATGATGGAAGAAAGTATAGAAGATATTTTAATTACAAGACAAGAGAATATAAAAAAATCAGAAAATGACTTATTAAATGTTTTAGAGAAATTAGAAAATGATTTTTTTGTTACTGAATTTAATAAATATGCTATGATGGTAAATATGAGTAAAAGCTACGAAAAACTTTTAAATATAGACAAAATGAATTTTAAAAATATACATTTTTCAAAAATAACTGAATTAGATAGCGAATCAGCAATAAAAATAATGGATAAAATGGAAGTTGGAAAAACAGAAAGTAGATTGTTTAAAACTAAAAAACAAGGTAAAATTATTAATATAAAAGAAATTTATTTCCCAATTATGGATAAAGAAAATACTTTAAAAAAAATATTTATAATTGGTTTTAATATAAATGTTTAAAAAAAAATTTGACTATTGAACATTTTGTGAAATCATAAAAAATTTTAGCTCTTATTCCAAAATAAATTTTTCTTAATGCTTGTGGTATTCTTCAAAAAATGCCGTTTTTTTGAAAAAATTTTTTTTTAAATTATAAAATTCGTAAAAAAATGCCGTTTTAAAAAAAAAAAATTTTTTTTAAAATTATAAAATTCGTAAAAAAATGCCGTTTTTTTGAAAAAAAAAATTTTTTTAAATTATAAAATTCGTAAAAAAATGCCGTTTTTTTGAAAAAAAATTTTTTTTTAAATTATAAAATTCATAAAAAAATGCCGTTTTTTTGAAAAAATTTTTTAAATTATAAAATTCGTAAAAAAATGCCGTTTTTTTGAAAAAAAAATTTTTTTTTAAATTATAAAATTCGTAAAAAAATGCCGTTTTTTTGAAAAAAAAAATTTTTTTTAAATTATAAAATTCGTAAAAAAATGCCGTTTTTTTGAAAAAAAAATTTTTTTTTTAAATTATAAAATTCGTAAAAAAATGCCGTTTTTTTGAAAAAAAAAATTTTTAAATTATAAAAAATCTTAAAAAATCTTAAAAAAATGCCGTTTTTTTGAAAAAAAAATTTTTTTTAAATTATAAAATTCGTAAAAAAATGCCGTTTTTTTGAAAAAAAAATTTTTTTTAAATTATAAAATTCGTAAAAAAATGCCGTTTTTT
>NBLL01000037.1 GCA_002084355.1 Bacteroidetes bacterium 4572_128
AAAAAAAACAACATATTCTCCTAACTGAATATGATTGAAATCTTATGGAGATTTATAAAATACAAATGATAAATTTAGGTCTTATGAAAATTATAAAATAAAAAAAATAAATTTAAAGGATTTTAGGAAATATTGGAAAAAATATTTCATAAATTTTTTAGGCATATTTAATATGAAAAAACTTTAGAATGACTACTTAAAAACATTGAAATTTTGGCATTTTTTCAAAAAAAATTTTTTTGAAAAAATTCTAATAGAAATTTTTAAAAACTTCTATTAGAGGAAATTTAATTTTTGCTAAAAATTCTTAATTTTTTTAAGAATTTAAAAAGATAAATAATAGTTAGTATTTGTATAATAATAAAAGGAATAAAAGATAAAAAATAAGCTAATGTATATTTATCTATAATATGATTTTTTACAAGTCCTAAATGTATAAAAAATATTCCAAAAACAAAAAATGCTACTCCAGGACAAATTAAACTTAAACTTCCTACGCTTTTTTTAGCTCCTTTTATGAAATCCTTAAAATATCCATTTTTATTCATAATAATATAACCAAAAATTCCATTTAAAACTTGTAAAGACACAATTATTGATGTTAATACAAAAAAAGTAGAATAAGAAATTTTTGCATTTAAATGATGGTCTAAACCAAATAAAATTCTAATTATTGTAATTCCTATTAAAGTTAAAATAGGTATGCTAATCCAAATGGTTGGAGAAGATTCTTTATCTATTCCATTTTTCAAAATTCCTCTAAAACCTAAAATTAATTTAGACAATAACAAAACTACAGAAATTGATAAAAAGAAAATTGCAAAAAACAAACCTACAGCATTGATAATCAAATTACTACTCATAGCACCTGAACCAGCAAAACCAACAGAAATCATAGTAAAAGCAAAAACAGAAAGTAATTGACTTAAATTACTACTATTTATATAATCCATATCACCTTCTAAAATAATTCTAATCATTTGTTTTGAAAAAATTAATAAAGCATAAATTCCAACAACAAGAAAAGCTAATAAAGCAAAAGGAAAAAGATATTCAACACTGGACCATAAATTAGGAACAAATGCAGCACCAAGTACAAATATAACATTTATGCTCATCGCAAGAGTCAAAGGAATAGCCATTAAACTCATTCCAGAAACAGAAGATAATAATTTTTTATAAGCCTCTGTTTTTTTAAAATGATTGTACCAAGAAATATTTTTATATAACAAAATAAAATGCATTATTGCTAAAAACAAAACAAAAAAAGATGCGATTATTGTTAAAACAGACGAAAGACCTCCATTTGAAATAACTTTAAAAATATCTTATGTATTGAAGATACATAAAAAAAGAAATAGATAAACCACCTGAACCTAAAGAAGCAAGAAAATACAAAAGATTATAATTTTTTTTTATTGAATTCATTTTTTTTAATTAAAATTTAAAAAATTTCATCAAAAATAATACTATATATTTATATATCTAAATATGTATATATATGTGACAAGATGTCATAAAAAAATATTAAATTATGACATCTTTTGAAAAATTGTAAAATTTTGGACGAATTTGAAAAAAATTTTTTTTATTCAAAAAGCATTAAAATTTTGGGCAAATTTGAAAAAAATTTTTTTTATTCAAAAAGCATTAAAATTTTGAAAAAAATTTTTTTTATTCAAAAAGCATTAAAATTTTGGACGAATTTGAAAAAAATTTTTTTTATTCAAAAAACATTAAAATTTTGGACGAATTTGAAAAAAAATTTTTTTTATTCAAAAAACATTAAAATTTTGGACGAATTTGAAAAAAATTTTTTTTATTCAAAAAACATTAAAATTTTGGACGAATTTGAAAAAAATTTTTTTTATTCAAAATATAAAATATTAAAATTTTGAGCAATTTTCTGAAAATTTTTTTTATCATAAAAATTAGTTCTTATATTTTTTTAATACGATTGCAGCCATATTTTCATCAAAGCAACTAATTGTTCCATATTAACAGGTTTAGAAAGATAATCACTTGCACCAACTTTCATACATTTTTCTTTGTCTTCTTTCATTGCTTTTGCCGTCATTGCAATGATTGGTAATTTTGTAAAAAAAGAATTTTTACGTATTCTTTTAATTGTCTCATAACCATCCATTACTGGCATCATAATATCCATTAAAATTAAATCTACATCTGGATTTTTATCTATAAAATCTAAAGCTTTTTGACCATTTTCTGCTGTATGTATATTTATATTATTTTTTTGTTTTAAAACCATAGAAATAGTTGTTAAATTTCTATCATCATCATCAACAAGTAGAATTTTTTTATCTTGTAAAATATTGGCATCAGAGAATCCATCTACAATTTCTTTTTTAGAATTTTTTATATCTTTTAAGAAAATATCCATTTCTTTTACTAATTTATCAACAGATTTATTATCTTTTGTTAAAAGCATCGTTTGATGATAATGTTTTAATTTTTGAATTTCTTTTTCAGATAAAGTTAAACCAGTATAAATAATAATAGGTGGTATTTCAATTTTTTCGTTCTTTAATTTTTCAAGAACTTCAAAACCAGAGATATCTGGTAAACCAAGGTCTAAAATAACAAGATCTAATTTTTCGTTTTTAATTATTTCTATCGCATCATAACCGTTATTTATTTCTTTAATGAAAGGTATATTTTTTTTCAAAATCAAATTTAAAGTATCTCTGAGATTTTTATCATCTTCTACCAGAAGTATTTTTCTAATTTTGTAATTTATTAGATGTTCTAATTTTTTAAATGCCGCTTCTAAAACTTCTTTTTCTATAGGTTTATTCAAATAACCTATCGCACCTTTTTTAAAGGTTTCCTGACCTTCTTCCAGTGCAGACATCATGTGTACAGGAATTTTTGCAGTTTTTTTGTCATCTTTCAAAGAACTTAAAACTTGCCATCCATCTATATCTTTTAATTTTATATCTAAAATAATAGCCTTAGGCAAATATTTTTTCGCTAAAAAAATCGCTTCTTTACCGCTTTCAGTAAATAAACATTTAAAATTTTTCTCGTGGCATTTGTCAATTAATATTTTAGCAAAATTAATATCATCTTCAACAACAAGAATTATTTTATCATTTTTTTGTAAATTATCTTTATCATCTTTTAATTTTGGAATATTAAATATTTCCTTAAAAACATAATTTTTTTCTTCTGGATAAATAGTATTTGGTATTATTTTTAAATCTTTTTGACTTTTATCAATATCTATTTTTAAAGGCAAATATATAGTAAAAATAGAGCCTTCACCTACTTTACTTCTTAAATTTATTTCGCCTTGTAAAAGATCTGATAGTTGTCGTGAAATGGATAAACCAAGACCTGTTCCGCCAAATTTTCTGGACGTACTTCCATCTGCCTGTTTAAATGCTTCGAAAATTGCTTCTCGTTTTTCTCTAGGAATTCCAATTCCTGTATCTATAACATCAATGGCAAGGATTTCTTTTCCTTTCAAATAATTAGATTTTAATTTAGAATTAATGTCTTTAAATAAATAAAATTTTACAGTAATTTGTCCTTTTTCTGTAAATTTTATTGCATTCGTAATTAAATTTTTCAAAATTTGTAATAATCTTTGCTGGTCCGTTTTTATTGTCAAAGGAGTATTTTTTTCAATTTTCAAACTCAAAATAAGTTTTTTCATATCTGTAATATGTTTAAAATTACTTTTGATATTTTTAACTATATCTAAAATTGAAATATTTTCTATATTTACATTCATTTTTCCAGATTCTATTTTTGATAAATCAAGTATGTCATTTATCAAATTTAATAGATCTTTACCACTATTATAAATAATTTCTGATGATTTTATTTGCTCCTTAGAAAGATTATTTTCTATATTTTCAGATAAACTTTTAGAAAGTATCAAAAGACTATTTAATGGAGTTCTTAATTCATGAGACATATTTGCAAGAAACTCAGATTTATATTTATCAGAAATTTCTAATTGTTTTGCTTTTTTTTCTATTTCATTTCTTGCTGCTTGTAGTTCTGTATTTTTTGCCATAGTTTGTGTTTTTTGCAATTCTAAAGATTGGTTTTTTTCGCCGAGTTCCTTATTTGTGTTACTTAATTTTTCCCTTTGTTTTCTTAAATTCTCTTCTGTTTTTTGTAAAATTTTTGAATTTTCTTTTAATTCATTATTAATTTTTTGTGTTTTTTCTTGCTCTATTCTAATACTTTCATAAGAGCTGATTAATTCTTTTTGTTGATTTTCCATTCTTTTAGATTGCTTTTGTGTTGTTTTTAAAAGTATTTGCAATTCTTTATGAATAATAATAGAATTAAAAACTATTGCAATACTTTCAGAAATATTTTCTAATAATTTCATTTTTAATCTATCGAAAATATCTGTTTTTGCCATCTCAAGAACTCCAACAACTTTTTTTTGATAAACAAGAGGTAAAACAATAACGTATTTTACTTTTGTTTGTCCAATGGCAGAACTTACAACAGTATAATCATCTGGAACATTTGTAAATAAAATCATCTTTTTCTCATAAGCCGCTTGTCCAACAAGACCTTCACCAAATTTAAATACATTCTTATAAACTTTTCTTATGCGAAAAGCATAACTTTCTACCAGTTTTAAATTATTTTCTTCATTTATTAAATATAAAGCGAAATATCGCCAACAGAAACTATAGAATTTTGTAGCCAACTGTTTTCTTTACTTTTTTTAGAAAAATTTTTTAAATTTGTTTGCATCTGAAGTAAAGATTTTCCCAAAATGTCATTTTTACTTAAAATCTTATATTCTTGATTCCAATTTCCTTTACCAACTTCCAAAGCAAATTTTTCTATGTTTTTTAAACTCATAGAAAATCTATTTAAAGCCATTTTTATTTTTCCTATCTCATCATTATTTTTTACTTCAAAAAAATTCACTTTTTTTCCAATGGAAAAATCCTTTATAAATTTAACAACTTCATTTACTGGTCTTCCAATTATTAATTTTATCAATAAATAAGTAAAATAAATAAAAATCATTAGAACTAAGAACAAAAACATAAATTGATAAATATGTTTCTCAAAAACATTATCAATAATACTTGAAGTATTTTGTTGATAAATTCCTATGGCAACAGTTCCTTTTGAAATACTTTTTATTGGAAAAACAGCATATTTATAATTATCTTTTTCAAAAGTTGTTAGATATGAAAAACCATCATTTAATTTTTTAAAATCAAGATCCTGCAAACGAAACTTTTCCGAAGATTTATTTAACATAGTAAAATCTCCAATTTGTGATTTTTCCAAATTATTTTTTGACAAATTTTGGTCCGTAGAATAATTCATAATTTTTAAATTATCCGAGCTAAAATTTTTTATCTTTTTTTGAAAAAATCGGAACTATTCCTCTAACAGCAAGTCCATCTCGTCCTATTTCTAAACCTTTTAAAGCTTCCTTATTTTTACTAATGTTTAATATGGAACTTCTAAAATTGCTTAAATCATCTCCTCTTTCTTTTACCCAACTCCTATAAAAAGATTTTGCCGGAGGAATGTGAAAATGAATTTTTGGATCATAAGCAGTTAATTTATAAATATTTTCTAAAAGCTCTTCTACTTCTGTTTCAAGATATTTTGATGATAATTCTAAATTTTTATTTTTATAATATTCTTCGTAAGCTTTTTGAATATTTTTTTTATTTGTACAAAAAATAGCACTAAATAAAGCTTTTTCTGAAATATCGTTTATTTTTTCCTGTGTTTCTTTAATTTTTAAGTTGATAGAATTATTTAAAATTTTATTTATATCTTTATAAAAAAAATATCGTGTAAACATAAAACTTGTGAAGCTAAAAATCACAGCAAGCAATAAAACAAAAATAAAAACTTTTTTTGTTAAATTTAAATTTTTAATAATTTTCATATGATATAAATAATTTTTTAAATATTAAATTTATTCTACAAAAAAAATACCATTAAAAAAAAATAAAATTTTATGAAAAATTTTGATGCTCTTTTCTCATTAAATCGTTAATTTTTTTAACCGGATTAAAAGTAATTATTGGAACTTCTACAAAAATTGTATTCCAATTTGACATGGCTCCGTTCCAAAGACCGGGTAATTCCTGAGCTTTTAAATTTTTGCCGTTTTTAGACTTTTTTGATATAAAACCAGTATTTTTATCTATAAAATTTTTCAAATTAAATTTTTCTCCTTTATAATTTTTTACTCCGCAAACCAAATCAACCGGATTAAAATGAGTTGATTTTTTTAATAAATTAGATTTTTCTTCTTTATTCAAATCAATTTGCGAACTCTCAACGATTTGCAAAGAAAATCCATCATTACTTTCAACCCAAAATGGACCACCGCCAGATTCACCTTCATTTTTTACCATTCCACAAACACGAATTGGACGATTTAATTTTTTTATATAAAATCTTTTTTTCTCTAATTCGCTGAAATTTTTAATCTTTTCAGAAAAACAAAAACCTATTTCTTTAAAAAAACTTTCTATTTCTGTGAAATTTTTTTTTCCATCTTTTAACTTTTTTATATAATAAAAAATCTTTTTTTGATATTCCATTAAAATGGAAAGAAGAACTTTTTTATAAATAAAAGTTTCATTTTGAAAATCGCTGTGAGCAACATTATCTATATTTTTTATGAAAATTATATCTGCATCAATTTCATTCAAATTTTCTATTAAAGCACCATGTCCTCCAGGGCGAAATAAAATAGAACTATTTTCCTCTCGAAAAGGACGATTTTCTAAATCAACAGCAATAATATCTGTAGATTTTTTTTGCTCAGAAAGTTCAATATTGTATTTTATTGAAAATTTTTTTTCGTAAAAATGTTTAAATTTTTCAATATTTTTATTGAAAATATTTTTATGCTCTGGAGAAATTGTAAAATGTAAATTTACTTTTTCACCACAATAATTTGCTCCTTCTAAAAAATGCTCTTCCAAAGATAAAAAATTTTTTTCTTTATTTTTATGAAATTTTAATAAAGCCTTAGGCAAATTTCCATAGTTCAAAAATTCTTTATTTAAAAAATAATCTATAATTTTCGACCATTCTTTTTTTTCCAAAAGTATTTCAAAATCTTCATTAGTAATATTTTTTAAATCATCATAAAAAGCAAAATTTTTAATGTTTTTAAAAAAATTATAAACCGAATAAAAATTTTTATCTTCAAAGTTTTCTAAAGATATTTTTTTATTTTTATACTTTTTTTTGAAATCAAAAAGCTCTTTAAACATACGACTTGCAGCGCCAGAAGCAGGTACAAATTTCACTATTTTTTTATTCTTAATTTTTTCCTTGTAAGAATATTCTAAATTTTTCAAATCTTTTTTTGGAAATTTCAATATTCCATCATTTATGGAAGCAGATTTAAAAATATTTAAAAAAGGAAACCCATTTTCAAAATTTTGTATTTGAGTTTCTACAATTTCTAAGGAGATTTTTTGCTTCTCAAACTGAGATAAATCATTTTTTGTAAACATAAATAATTTTTTTTTCAAAAATAATTTAAATTATTATAATTTTATTTGTTTTTTTTAATTAAAGAAAATAAAAATGAATTTTCATAAAAAAAAATTAATTCTTGTTGGTGCTGCAACGAGAAATCTTGGAAAAACTACTTTTGTCGAAAGATTAATAAAAAAATTTTCTAGTAAATTCAGTATTGTAGGATTAAAAATTAAAACAATTTATAAAAATGATAATTTTTTTCACGGAAAAGGTAGAAGTTTATTGAAAAAAAATTTTGAAATTATTGAAGAAACAAATACAAAAAACTCTGAAGATACAAATAGAATGTTAAAAAACGGTGCTTCAAGAGTTTTTATGATAAGATGTTTTTCTGATTTTTTAGGTCTTGCTTTTAATGAATTTTTGAAAAAAATTGATGAAAAAAATTTTATTGTTTGTGAATCTAACAGTTTAAGAAAATTTGTTAAACCAGATGTTTTCATTTTAATAAAACATAAAACAAAAATTGAAATAAAACCAAGTGCAAAAAAATTAGAAAAATATGCTAATTTATTTATTTTTTCCGATGGAAAAAATTTTGATAAAAATATAAACGAAATAGGTTTGAAAATTAAAAATTCCGTTTGGAAATTAATTTAGAATTTTTTCAAAAAAACACCAAAATTTCAATGAATTTTTTTTTAAAAATGCCAAAATTTTAACATTTTTAAATTATTAAAAAAAAATGCCAAATTGAAAAAAAAATTTGAAAATCATTAAAAAAACATCAATTTTGAGAAAAAATTTTTTTTATAAAAATATTAAAAAAAATAATCATAAAATATTATTTTTTTTAATATTTTTGCAATTTAAATATTCATTGAAAATGAAAAAAATTGGAGTAACTGGTGGAATAGGTAGTGGAAAATCTGTAGTTTGTAAAATTTTTAATAATTTGAAAGTTCCTGTTTATAATTCAGATGAAGTTGCAAAAAAAATTTTAAATTATGATAAAGAAATAATTTCTGCGTTAAAAAATAATTTTGGAGATGATATTTATTTAAATTCTAATATTTTAGATAAAAAAAAATTAAGCAAAATTATTTTTAATGATAAATTATCTTTAAAAAAAGTAAACGAAATAGTACATCCAGTTGTTAAAAAGCATTTTCAAAATTGGTTAGAAAAAAGAAAAAAAGAAAAAAATAAATATATCATCAAAGAAGCAGCCATTTTATTTGAAAGTGGAACGTTTCGAGAATTAGACAAAATTATCACAGTTTTTTCTCCTGAAAATATCAGAATAAAAAGATTAGAAATTAGAGATAAAGTGGACGTAAATACAATTAGAAAGAAAATTTCTAATCAAATTTCTGAGGAAGAAAAAATTAAAATGTCAGATTTTGTAATTTATAATGATGATAAAAATTTATTAGTACCACAAGTGTTAAAAATACATAAATTTTTAAAAAGGAAAATATGAAATTAGAAGGAATTTTATCCATTTCTGGATATGGCGGATTGTTCAAAGTTCTTACGAAAAAGAAAAATGGTCTTATCGTAGAAGAATTGGAAACAAAAAAAAGGATGCAAGTTAATCATAACAATTTTAAAGTTAATATTTTAGAAAGCATAGAAATTTTTACTTATGATGATGACTTGCCATTAATAGATGTTTTTAAAAATATTTATAAAAAGGAAAATGGCGGAAAAGCAATAGATAAAAAGTCTTCCAGCGATGATTTGAAAAAATATTTTTATGAAGTATTAGAAAATTATGACAAAGAAAGAGTCTATGTTTCCAACATAAAAAAAATTATTAGCTGGTATAATATTCTTCATAAAAAAGGAATTATGAAATTTGAAGAAGAAGAAGAAAAAAAAGTAAAAGAAAATACAGAAGAAAGCTCATAATTTTTTTTTTATAAAGCATTAAAATTTTTGCTGTTTTTGGGAAAATTTTTTTTAATAAAACATTAAAATTTTGGACGAATTTGAAAAAAAATATTTTAATTGAATTTAAAATATTTGAAATTTTGGACGAATTTAAAAAAAAATTTTTTTTTAATTGAAATTTAAAAAGCATTAAAATTTTGGACGAATTTAAAAAAAAATTTTTTTTTAATTGAAATTTAAAAAGCATTAAAATTTTGGACGAATTTAAAAAAAAATTTTTTTTTTAATTGAAATTAAAAAATTTAAAATTTTGGACGAATTTAAAAAAAAAATATTTTAATTAAAATATTTAAAAAATGACGAAAAAAAAAATACAAAGGCTTTTTATTTATACAATTTGGAGTATATTTTTCTTAGGAATATTTTCAATAACGACAATATTTTTTTTAATTTCAAATGATAAATTAGGTTTTATGCCTTCTTTTGAAGAATTAGAAAATCCTAAAAGTAATCTCGCATCTGAAATTTATTCCTCTGATAATAAATTACTTGGAAAATATTATATTCAAAATAGAAGTTTTTGTTTAAAAAAAGATATTTCTAATAATGTAACTGACGCTTTAATTGCAACAGAAGATATTAGGTTTTATGAGCATTCTGGTATAGATATTAAAGCTTTATTTCGTGTTGCTTATGGTGTTTTTACAGGAAAATCAAAAGGTGGAGGAAGCACAATCACTCAGCAACTTGCAAAAAATCTCTTCAAAAGAGATACAACAAAATACAATACAAAAATTTCTCGTACTATAAATATGGTTATTATAAAATTTAAAGAATGGGTAATTTCCGTAAAATTAGAAAGAAATTATACTAAGGATGAAATTTTAACTATGTATTTGAACACTGTTGATTTTGGTTCTCATGCTTTTGGAATAAAAGCAGCAGCAAGAACTTTTTTTAATACTACAACAGACAGTTTAAAAATAGAAGAAGCTTCGGTTTTAGTAGGTTTATTGAAAGCACCAACTTTTTACAGCCCATTAAATCCCAGACATAAAAAAGATTTTTTGAGAATAAAAAGGCAAAAACGTTCAAAAATAAGAAGAAATGTTGTAATGAAACAAATGTTAAAATACGGCTTTTTGGAAAAAAAACAATATGATTCATTATCAAAAATGAATATAAAATTAAATTACAATCTTCAAACACATAACAAAGGACTTTCAACTTATTTTAGAGAATATCTAAGAATAACTTTAAATGCAAAAGAACCAAAAAAAAAAAATTATCCATCTTATTTAACACAAAAATTCAAAGAAGATTCTATAGAATGGAAAAACAATCCAATTTTTGGATGGTGTAAAAAGAATAAAAAACCAGATGGAAATTTTTATAATTTGTATAAAGATGGTATAAAAATTTATACTACTATAGATTCACGTATGCAAAAATACGCAGAAGAAGCTGTAGAATTACATTTATCAAAAGACCTACAAAAAGAGTTTTTCAAAGAACAAAAAGGTAGAAAAAAAGCACCTTTTTCTTGGCATTTAAGCGAAGCAGACATAAACAAAATTTTAAAATTGGAGATGCGTCGCAGTGAGAGATATAGAGTTCATAAAAAAAATAATTTGTCAAAAGAAAAAATTTGGAAACAATTTAATATGTCAACAAAAATGAAAATTTTTTCTTGGAATGGCGAAATAGATACAATTATGACTCCTATGGATTCTATACGTTATTATAAATATTTTTTACATTCCGGAGTAATGTCTATGGATGTTGAAACTGGACATGTTAAGGCTTATGTTGGAGGAATAAATTATAAACATTTTAAATTTGATAATGTAAAATCTACTAAGCGTCAAGTTGGTTCTACTTTTAAACCGTTTTTATATACACTTGCTATGCAGGAAGGTTTGTCGCCTTGTTATAAAGTTCCTAATATTCCTGTAACATTTCAAATGCCCGAAGGTCAAGAAGATTGGACACCAGCAAATTCGTCTGATGCAAAAGAGGGGAAAATGGTTACTTTAAAATGGGGTTTAGCAAATTCTATTAATAATATTTCTGCATGGTTGATGAAGCGTTACACACCAGATGCGGTTATAAAAATTGCCAGAAAAATGGGAATTATTAGTCCAATAGACAGAGTACCAGCCATTTGTCTTGGAACACCAGAGATTTCTCTTTATGAAATGGTTGGTGCTTATGGCTCTTTTGTAAATAATGGAATTTATACGAAACCAATTTTTATTACCAAAATAGAAGATAAAAATGGAAATGTAATAGGAAATAATATTAAAGCAAAAAAGACGGAAGCAATAAATAAAGAAACTGCATATTCTATGTTACAATTATTACAAGGAGTAACAAATGCCGGAACAAGTATAAGACTTAGACGCAGGTCAGATAGCATAAGATATAATTTACAAAATCCTATCGCTGGAAAAACAGGTACGACACAAAATCAATCTGACGGATGGTTTATGGGTTTAACACCAGAATTAATTACAGGAGTTTGGGTAGGAGGAGAAGTAAGAAGCATACATTTTAGAGGAATTAGACTTGGACAAGGAGCAAATATGGCACTTCCAATTTTTGGAATTTATATGAATAAAGTTTATAAAGATTCTACTTTAGGCTACACTAAAAATATAGATTTTGAAAAACCAGATGGAATAGATATAAATTTTGATTGTTATGAGTATGAAAAACAAAAAGTAAATAAAGAAAAAAATGATAACGGTAATTTTGACGAGAACCAATTTAATGATTAAAATATGCTAATTTAAAAAAATCATTAAAATATTTGGGTTTTTTGGAAAAAAATTTTTTTTAATAATAAAAAAATCATTAAAATATTTGGGTTTTTTGGAAAAAAATTTTTTTTAATAATAAAAAAATATTAAAATATTTGGGTTTTTTGGAAAAAATTTTTTGGAAAAAATTTTTTTTTTAATAATAAAAAAATCATTAAAATATTTGGGTTTTTTGGAAAAATTTTTTTTTTTAATAATAAAAAAATATTAAAATATTTGGGTTTTTTGGAAAAAATTTTTTTTTAATAATAAAAAAATCATTAAAATATTTGGGTTTTTTGGAAAAAAATTTTTTTTAATAATAAAAAAATATTAAAATATTTGGGTTTTTTGGAAAAAA
>NBLL01000038.1 GCA_002084355.1 Bacteroidetes bacterium 4572_128
AAAAAAAACCTCCAATGTTAAAAAAAAAAAAAAAAAGAAATCTGTTTTTCGAAAATAACATTGGAGGTTTTTTTTTTAAACCTCCAATGTTTCGACATCATCAAATGTTTCGACATCACTAAAATTCCATTTCTAATTTTATTTTATCTTTTATTTGTTTTTTATGAAATTCCCAAAATTGTTTTTTATCACCAAACCAACTAATAACTTCTTCACGATGAATTTTTGTTGCTTTTTCTGAAGAAAAAGCTTCAAAAGAAGAAAATTTCCAATCTCTTAAATCTTTTACAAAACCATGGTGAACGGGATTAAAATGTATATAATGAATTATTTCTTTGAAATAATTTTTATTTGTAATTTCTTTGCGTTTAAAATTAGATATAAATAAACTTCCTTTGCGGTTTTGTTGTTTATTAAACGCTTTTGTATATGAATTAAATAAATTGCTAAATTGTTGGGACAGTTTTTTCGATATATTTAAACCTCTAAGATTTTTAAATTTTTTGAGGTTTTTTAAAATATATTCCGATTTTATTTGTATTGCAAAATGAATATGATTCGGCATCAAACAATAAGCTATTGTATTTGCAATTGGAGTAATATGAAAATTGTATTTTTTTAGAAAAAACAAATAATTATCTTCATTTAAAAATAGATTTTCTGAACCATTTGCACGATTGTAAATGTGATAATAAATATCAGATTTTAATGAAATTCTTTTCATATATTTTAATTTTTTTATAAATTAAAAATTTATTTTAAATAAAAAACTCCAATTTGGAAATCTTTCGAAATTTTTTAAATCAAAATATTTTTTTTTTTTCAAATTCGTCCAAAATTTTACGATTTTTTTATTTCAAATTAAAAAAATTTTTCAAGCTGTACAAACCTAAAGTTTTAATGAAAAAAGCCGAAATTTTATTTAACAACTTTCCAAAAGTTTCAAACTTTTGGAAAGTTAAAAAAATATTTTTAAAATGATTATAATGTCGATTTTTAGCAAAAAAACCCAAATATAATTTTGTATATTTTGTTTGTACAGATGGAAATTTTTTTTCAAAAAAACGCCCAAAATTTTAATATTTTTTATTTTGAAATTAAAAAAATTTTTTTCAAATTCGTCCAAAATTTTAATATTTTTTATTTTGAAATTAAAAAAAATTTTTTCAAAAAAACGCCCAAAATTTTAATATTTTTTATTTTGAAATTAAAAAAAATTTTTTGAAAAAAACGTCCAAAATTTCAATATTTTTTATTTCATAATTCGTAAAAATTTTAATATTTAAAATAATTTGCGTGAAAACACACCGTAAGGCATGAATTCAAATTTCAAATTCCTCATTATTTTAATATGGGTCTACGTTAATTAGAATTTTTAAGCTTTTACTGTAGTTATAATTAGCAATATTGTCAATAGCTTTTTGCAAAAAAAATCTTGTTTTATTTGTAGATTTGTCTTTTTCTATTTTTAATATGATATTTTTCAAATAAAATTTTTGTATTCTTTTTATGCTTGGAAATTCTGGACCTAAAATTCTATTTCCAAAAATTTCTCTTAAATTTTTTGCAAGGTCATTTGCTCCTCTTTCTAAAATTCCAAGATGCCTATGTTTTACAGTTATTTTTATTAATTTAAAAAATGGCGGATATTTAAACATTTTTCTTTGTTCCATTTCATTTTCATACATATTTATATAATCATTTTCAATAACATTTTTTATAATTCTGTGGTTTGGCTCTGTAGTTTGTATGATAACTTTTCCTCTTTTATTTTTTCTTCCTGCTCTTCCGCTGACCTGTGCCATCAATTGATAGCTTCTTTCTAATGCTCTAAAATCAGCAAAATTTAATAAATTATCAGCGTTCATAATTCCAACAATGCTAACATTATCAAAATCTAAACCTTTGGAAATCATCTGAGTACCTATTAAAATATCTATTTTTCCTTTTTCAAAACGAGAGATTATATTTTCATAAGATTTTCTTGTTCGTGTATTATTTAAATCCATACGTCCAATTTTTGATTTTGGGAAAAAAAGAGGAATTTCTTCTTCTATTTTTTCTGTTCCGAAACCTCTATTTTTTAAATTTGTACTTTCACAAGCTTTGCAAGTTTTTGGTGGTTTTTCTGTATAACCACAATAATGACAACTTAATTTATTTTCCTTTTGATAATAAGTTAAATTCACATCGCAATTTTCACATTTTGGTATCCATTTGCAAGTCATACATTCTATATAAGGCGAAAAACCTCGCCTATTTTGAAATAAAATAATTTGTTTTTTTTCATCTAATGCAATTTTCATATTTTCCAATAAAGTTTGAGTAAAATGATGACCTATCATTTGCTTTTTTTTATACGCAATATGAGTATTTGCAATTATAACTTCAGGTAATTCTATATTTTTAAAACGTTCTTTTAAATTTATAATAGAATATTTTTTGTTTTTCGCATTAAAAAAAGTTTCCAAAGATGGAGTTGCAGTTCCCATTAAAACTTTTGCATTATGTAATTTTGCAAGAACAATAGAAGTATCTCTAGCATTATAACGAGGTGCAGGATTATTTTGTTTATAAGTATTTTCATGCTCCTCGTCAATTATAATTAAACCCAAATTATGAAATGGTAAAAAAATCGACGAACGAACTCCAAGAATAATTTTTAAATCATCTGAACTTTCTCCGTTTTTTTGTTCTAAAATATTTCTCCAAATTTCAACACGCTCAGAATTTGCAAATTTTGAATGATAAACACCAACTTTATTTCCAAAAATATTTTTTAAACGAGTAATTATTTGAGTTGTCAAAGCAATTTCCGGAAGCAAATACAAAACTTGTTTTCCTTTTTTAATTTCTTCATTTATTAAATGTATATAAATTTCTGTTTTTCCGCTGGAAGTAACACCGTGCAATAAACTAACATCTTTTTCTTCGAAAGAATTTTTTATCTCTTCTAATGCTTTTTTTTGAAAATCATTTAGTTCAGATGGCTTTTTTAAAATATTATTTGAATTTTCTAATCTTCCAATTTCTAAATTTTGAATTTCAAAAATATTTTTTTTTACTAAAGCATTAAAAATATTTAAAGAAATTTTCGAAACTTCTAATAATTTTTTTTTCTCTACATTCAAAGTTTTCGTTTGATTTAGGAATTTTGAAACATTCAAATAATTCATCAAAAGATGTAAATATTTTGGTTTTTTTTCTAATTCTTTGAAAATATTTTTTAAATTTTCCTTATCCTGAGCAAATGAAGTTAATTTTACAATTTTTATTATTTTTCGTTTATAATTTATACTTAATTTTTCCTTAGTTGCTATTACATTTTTTTTTAATAAACTATTTACTTTAAAAATAATGTTTTTTTGTTCAGTTTTTTTCTGTAAGTCTTTAATAGACAATTGTTTGTGTTTTTTTAAATTTTCTATAATAATTTTTTCATTATTATTAAGATTTTCAAAATCAATAATCTCTTCTCGTAAAAAAATTTTTGTCTCACTTTCTATTTTTAAAGCCGACGGAACAGCGGCTTTATAAACTTCTCCTATAGATGAAAAATAATAATTTGCTATCCATTCCCAAAATTTTATTTGCAAAATTGAAATGCTTGGAAAATCATCTATTATAGAAATAATATTTTTTGTTTCGTAATTTTTTGGTTTTTTTTCGTGGATTTTATAAATAATTGCTGTGTAAAGTTTTTTTCTTCCAAATTCAACTATAGTTCTTTTTCCAATTTCTAAATCTTCAAGCATTTCTTTTTCTACAGAATAAGTGTAAAGTTTTTTTAAGGGAATTGGCAAAATTAAATCAACAAAAGTCATAATTTATTCTTTATTTTTTTTCAAAATTAAAAATAAATATATAATTTTATGAAAAAATTTTTTTTTAATTTTAAAAAACATTAAAAAAATCGGTATTTTATTAAATTTTTTTTTTAAAAATTTTCAATTTTGGACGGTTTTTGAAAAAAAATTTTTATTCAATTACATTTTAAAATTTCTTTTTGATAATTTTCACTGAAAAGTTTTAGTTCTTCGTACCAATTTTCTCCATATTTTAAAATTATTGCTTCTTTTAAAAAATGAAAAATTTTTATATTTTTTTTCTCTCCTAATTTTATTGCATGTTTACAAATATCCCATGTTTCATAATTTACAGCATCAAAATCTTTATATTTTGTAATTCTTAATGGATAAAGATAACAAGAAATAGGTTTTTTAAAATCAGTTTTCCCGTCTAAAAACGCTTTTTCTATTGCACATTTTATTATTCCATTTTCAAAAATCGTATAAACACATTCTTTTTTATTTATCAAAGGCGTTACTTTATCGCCATCTTCATCTATCACCCAAGTTCCTTTTTTTTTAATAATCTTTTTACTTTCTTCAGTTAAATAATTTTTTATTTTCGGAAAGATTTTTTCTAAAATTTTTATTTCTTTTTCTTCCAATGGAGCTCCAGAATCTCCTTCTAAACAACAAATACCTCTACATTTTTTTAAATCACAAAAAAAATGTTTTTCTATCACATCTAAACTAATAATTTGATTTTCAATTTGAAACATAAAATGTTTTTTAATAAAAAATTTTTAACCAGTATAAACCTAAAATTTTTAGGTTTATTTTAATTTATTTTTTCAAATAAAATTTATTTTTTCAAATAAAAAAAAAAATTAAAAATTTTTGATGATTTTTGAAAAATTTTTTTTAATTGGAATTTAAAAATATTGAAATTTTGGACGGTTTTTGAAAATTTTTTTTTAAATTTGAAATTAAAAAATATAAATTTTTGATGATTTTTGAAAAATATTTTTTTAATTTTAAAGATATTAATTTTTGGACGTTTTTTTGAATTTTTTTTTTTATAATTTCAAATAAAATCATAAAAAATTCATCGTTTTTTTGAAAAAAATTAAGAATTTTTCAATTTTTCATTGGCATTATTATTGATAAATAATGATATTGTATAATAAAAAATTAAAAAAATTAAAATTTTATGAGAGATTTAATTTTTAAATTAAAATATTTTCTAATTTCTTTTGCGATTTTATCACTTGCTATGGGAGGTGAACAAAGTTTTTTAAAAAAAAATGCAGAAGAAATTAATATAAGTCATTTTGCAAAAATTTTTTACAATAAACAAAAGCAATTAAAAAATTTAAGTAATAATATTATAAAAAAAATAAATTCTTTTGATAAAAATGAAAAAAATATTTGGGACAAAATAGAAAATGAAAATAATTTAAAAAACCTAAATGAATCTGGATTTTATTTTTTTATTTATAAAAATGATAGTTTAAAATATTGGTCTGCAAATCATATACCTATACCGATTTTTTTCTCTGATTTTCAACCAAATACAGAGATAATAAAATTGCAAAATGCTTGGTATCACATAGATATTGCAAGTGCACAAAATATAAAAACCATTTCAATGTTTTTAATAAAAACACAATTTCCTTACGAAAATAAGTTTTTAAAAAATTCTTTTCATAAAGATTTTGACATTGAAAATTCTGTTGCAATTTCACTTTTCGAAGACACACAAGCAATACCATTTTATGATAAAAATAATAATTATTTATTTTCTTTACACCCAAGTAAAAAACTTGGAAATAGTATTTTAAAACCTTATCTTATTATTATAATTTATTTAATAGCATTATTTTTATTGTTTTATTCCATAAATAAATTTTTTTTTCATTGGAAAGCAAAAAATTCAAATCTTTTAATTTTAAAATTTCTTGCATTAGGAATGATTTTATTTCTTACAAGATTTTTTATGATAAATTTTAAATTCCCTATGATATTTTATTTTATAGAACTATTCGAGCCTCAATATTTTGGTTTATATGTTGGTTTTAATTCCATAGGAGATTTTATTTTGAATTTAATATTTTTTATGATATTCTTTTATCAATTTTTAAAAGATACAAAAAAAGATTTTAAAATTTTTTTGAAAAAAAAAAAACAAAATTTTCCTATCTTCAATAGGAATAATTATTTTCTTTTTATCTTTTTTTCTAATACATTATATTTTTAAGAATTTAATAGAAAAATCCAGTGTTTCTTTTGAATTTTATAATGTTTTAGATTTAAGTATTTCTACATTAGCATCTTTATTTATATTTTTTTTATTGTTTTTTTCTTTAATATTTTTAATAAAAAAGTTCGCTTTTTATGTGAAAAATAAAATTGATTTTTTAAATTTTACTTTTTTACAAATTATTTTAAATTTAATCTTTTATGTTTTTTTATATCTTATAAATTATGAGATAAATTTTTATTCTATTTTATTTTTAATAATTTTGGTAGAAGTTATAATTTATTTTAATTACAAAAATATAAGATATAATTATTCAAAAAATATTTTAATCATTTCATTAATTTCATTATATACCGTTTCTTTTATTTCAGAAAAAATAGAGATAAAAGAAAAAAAACGTCGCATTGTTCTTGCAGAAAATAGAGGAACAGAAAAAGACCCAATTGCAGAATATTTACTTGAAGATATTTCTAATAAATTAAAAAAAGATGATTACGTAAAATATTATTTACAATTCCACAATGAAAAAATTGATAGTCTTTTAAATTATTTACAAAAAAAATATTTTAATCTTTATTTGGAAAAATATAATTTAGAAATTAGTATTTGTACATCTATTGACAGTATTTTGCTAAATCCACGAGAAAAAGCTAAAGATTGTTATAATTTTTATGATGGAATAAAAAAGTTGCAAGGAATTAAATTATTTAATTCTGATTTTTATTTTCTTGATAATGTTAATGGACGAATAAGTTATTTTGGAAAATTCGAATTTGAATACTTCTATAAAAAAGAAAAATTTATTTCTTTATTTATTCTTTTAAATTCAAAATTAGTAAACGAAGAATTAGGTTATCCAGAATTACTTTTGAATAAAAAAACAATTAAAAAAACAAATTTAAAAAAATATTCTTTTGCAAAATATAAAAATAATTACCTTGTAAGTAAAACAGGACATTTTTCATACAGTCTTGACAGAGAAATTTATAAACGTAAAGATAAAGAATATTATTTTTTTGATTTAGATAATTATAACCATTTAATTTATAATTTTTGCATTTTTCCATTTTGTATTATTAATTTTTATGATTTTTGCTAAATTTTATTATAGAAAAAATTTTCATTTTCATTTGAATTTTAAAATAAAAATGCAAATAGCAATAATTTTCATATTGCTTTTTTCTTCCATTTTAATTACCGGAGCAACGATTTTTTATAATACAAAACAATATGAAAAAAAACAAGTTTCTAATTTAAAAGAAAAAATTCAATCTGTTTTGATAGAATTAGAGCATAGTTTTATTCATCTAAAAAAAATTCCAAAAATATGGTTTTCAGATGATTATGAAAGTTTAGATGAATTATTAAGAAAATTTGCTGGTATTTTTTATACAGATATTCATCTTTATGATATTTATGGGAATTTAATGGCTTCTTCCAGAAATGAAATTTTTGATAGAGGTTTGATGAGTTTAAAAATATATTGGAGAATTAGATTATATTTCTGCTTATACTCCTTTGATAAATAATAAAAATAAAGTTCTTGCATATTTGTGTTTACCTTATTTTACAAAACAAAATTTATTAGAAGAAGAAATTAGTAATTTAATAGTTGCCGAAATTAATTTATATGTTTTTTTAATTTTGCTAAGTAGTATGATTGCTGTTTTTATTTCAAATAAAATTACTCGTCCATTAGCTTTGATACAAGAAAAATTTAAAAATATCAAATTGAAAACTTATGAAAAAATAGAATATAATGGAAAAGATGAAGTTGGGGATCTAGTAAAAGAATATAATCGTATGTTAATAGAATTAGAGAAAAATATAGAATTACTCTCTCAATCTGAGCGAGAAAGTGCTTGGCGAGAAATGGCAAAACAAATTGCACATGAGATAAAAAACCCTCTAACTCCTATGAAATTACATATTCAAATGCTTTTAAGATCTTGGGAAAATAAAGATAGTAATTTTGAAATGCGTTTAAAAAGAACATCAAAAAATATTATAGAACAAATTAACGCACTTTCTAAAATTGCTACAGAATTTTCTAATTTTGCAAAAATGCCAAAAGCAAATAATACAGTTTTTAATATCGTTGAAGTTTTAAATGACACTGTTAGATTATTTGAAAATGAAGAAGTGAAAATTTTAACACTTTTTAGAGATAAAGAAATAAATGTTTTTGCAGATAAAGAACAGATAACAAGAGTTTTTATTAATTTAATTAAAAATGGAATGCAAGCTGTTCCAGAAGACAAAAAAGGAAGAATTAATGTTTATCTGGAAAAAGATGAAGAATTTGTTATAACTCAATTACAAGATAATGGAGATGGAATTAATGACGAAGTAAAAGAAAAATTATTTAGACCAAATTTTACAACAAAAAGTAGTGGTATGGGAATGGGACTTGCAATTGTGAAAAATATAATTGAAAGTGCAAATGGAAAAATTTTTTTCGAAACAAAAATTAATATAGGAACAACATTTTTTGTTAAACTTCCTATTTATGATAAATAAAAAAAAACGATAGTTTAGAATTTTTTTAATAAAATTCATTAAAATTTTGGCGTTTTTTCAAAAATTTTTTTTTAAAAATTTTAAAATTTGGTCGTTTTTTCAAAAAAAAAATTTTTTTTTTAATTTAAAAATTTTAAAATTTGGTCGTTTTTTCAAAAAATTTTTTTTTAATTTAAAAATTTTAAAATTTGGTCATTTTTTCAAAAAATTTTTTTTTAATTTAAAAATTTTAAAATTTGGTCATTTTTTCAAAAAATTTTTTTAATTTAAAAATTCGTAAAATTTGGTCGTTTTTTCAAAAAAAAAATTTTTTTTTTAATTTAAAAATTCGTAAAATTTGGTCGCTTTTTCAAAAAAAAAATTTTTTTTTTAATTTAAAAATTCGTAAAATTTGGTCGTTTTTTTAAAAAATTTTTTTTTAATTTAAAAATTTATTTTAATAAGAATTAAAAAAAAATGCTTTTTTTTGAAAAATAATTTTTCCTCAGAAAAAAAATACTTCTATAAAATAGAAAGTTAAAAAAAAATGCTTTTTTTGAAAAAAATTTTTTTTCAATTTTTTCAATTTTATAATTTATGAGGTTAGTAATAATTTTTTTATATTTTTTTTCATTAAATTTTTCTTTACTTTCGCAGGTAAAATTATTAAAAATAAAAGCAAAGGAAAAAGAAACGGTTTTTCTTTTGTTAAATCGTTATAATTTACCAAAAATAGAATATTATTTTAATAATTTTCACATTTTGAATGTTGAAAATTTAAATGAAAGTAGTGAATTAATTTCCGGAAAAACTTATTTTTTACCTGTAAGAATTTTTAATTATAATGGAAAAAGTATTCGTACAACAATTAATGTAGATGATTACGAAAGAGCAAAAAGAATACAATTATATAATGAAAAATTATTTAATAATAAAATAAAAAATAAAGATTATAGAAAAGATAAAATTTTATGGGTTCCCTTTCACGAATTAGAAGAGGAAGTAATAATTTCTTTCTCCGAAAGAAATGAAAAACAAGAAGCAGAAAAAGAAAAAGGTGAAATTACATTTATAAATGGTACTTTCCCTATCTTTGGAAAAGATTATGAAAAAGTAGATTTTATTGATAATGATTTAAAAAATTGTGTTTATTATGTTCTTGCTGGACATGGAGGTCCCGATCCAGGAGCAATAGGAAATTGTAATGGACATCAAATTTGTGAAGATGAATATGCTTATGATTTTTCTTTGCGAATTGCTTATAAACTTCTCGGACATGGAGCAAAAGTTTATTTAATTACAAGAGATGATAATGATGGAATACGTTCAGATGCTTATTTAAAATGTGATAAAGATGAATATTGCTGGCGAAATAAAAAAATTCCAATTAATCCGTCTAAACGGTTACATCAAAGAGCAGTTTCTATAAATGAGCTTTTTCAAAAACACAAAAAAGAAAAAGTCAAACATCAGCGTTTAGTAATTTTGCATGTTGATTCCAGTAGTGAAAAAAATAGAATTGATATATTTTTTTATTATCATTCTAAAAGTGCAAGCTCTAAAAAACTCGCAAAAGTTTTGCATAAAACGATAAAATCTAAATACAAACGTTATCAGCCAAAAAGAAAATACAAAGGAAAAACCATAGAAAGAGATGGACTTTATATGCTTTACACGACAGCACCAACTTCTGTTTATGTAGAATTAGCAAATATAAGAAATCCAAGCGACCAATTACGTTTAATAAAACCTGAAAATAGACAAGCAGTAGCAGATTGGATCACAGAAGGTTTAATAAAAGAAATAAAATTAAATGAATAATGAGGAATCAAAAATTAAGAAAATTCCTCATTCCTCATTAAAAAATCTTGGCGTTTTTTTTAATTTTTAATAAAAAATAAATCATAAAAAAAATGGCATTTTTGGAAAAAAATTTTTTTTTAATAAAAAATAAAAAAAAATGGCATTTTTGGAAAAAAATTTTTTTTTTAATAAAAAATAAATCATAAAAAAAATGGCATTTTTGGAAAAAATTTTTTTTTTAATAAAAAATAAATCATAAAAAAAATGGCATTTTTGGAAAAAAATTTTTTTTTTAATAAAAAATAAATCATAAAAAAAATGGCATTTTTTGGAAAAAAATTTTTTTTTAATAAAAAATAAATCATAAAAAAAATGGCGTTTTTGGAAAAAATTTTTTTTTTAATAATTTGAAAACATTAAAATAATTGATTTTTTTTTTATTAATTTTAAATTTCAAAAAAAAATAAAAATTTTAGCATTTTTAAAAAAATATTTTTTATTTTTGCAAAATTTTTTATTTTTGCAAAAAATTTATTTGTCCATGTGGTGAAATTGGTAGACACGTCAGCTTGAGGGGCTGATATTCGAAAGGATGTGCAGGTTCGAGTCCTGTTATGGACACAATTATTTTATTTATTATTTCACATTTTTTTTATGCGAATTTTTCTTACTGGTTTTATGGGATGTGGAAAAACTTATCTTGGAAAAATTATTGCAAAAAAGTTAAATTACAAATTCATAGATCTAGACGAATTAATAGAAAAAGAACAAAATTTATCTATTAATGAAATTTTTGAAAAAAAAGGAGAAATGTTTTTTAGAAAATTGGAAAATTTTTTTTTACAAAAAACGATAAAAAATTTTAAAAATATTGTACTTGCAACTGGCGGTGGTACATTTTGTTTTTTTGATAATATTTCCATTATAAATAAAAATGGAATTAGTTTTTACATAAAAACAGACGTAAAAACTTTAATAAAACGTTTACAAGAAGAAAAAAATAAAAGACCTTTAATAAAAAATAAATCTAAATTAGAAATGGAGATTTTTATAAAAAAAAGTTTAAAATTAAGAGAGAAATTTTATTTAAAAAGTCATTTTATTTTTAATGAAAAATTTTTTAATAAAAAATAAAAAGCGATAAAATATAAATTTTTTATCGCTTTTTTATTTATTTTTTTCAAATAAAAAATATTATAAATGAATTCTATAATTTTCAATCCATTTTTTCGCATCTTTTTTATTGTCAAAATATTTTAATCTGCAATAATCTCTTTATTATAAAATAATTGCAAAATTCATTATCTGATTCCTTCATAATTTTTTTATTTATCAAAAGAAAACATAGGGTCCCAAGGTGGTAATTTTATTGCTTTTTGCTTTAAAATTTTCAAAGTTTTTTCGTTTATAAATTTTTTCAAAACAACTACACGAAACATATATTGGTCAAACCACTCGTCAGTCATAGTTAAATAACCGTTGTGTCCGCTTTTGCTTCCCCAACTATTTTCTAATAACCATTTTGTAATTTTTCCGTTTTTATCAGTATCTACACCCACAAGAGCCATACCATGAGACGAACCACTTTGAAAAGTAATTATTCTATCCTTTTTATTCATCTCAAATTTAACACCAAAAAGAGATTCATAATCATAATTGTCTAAAGAAAGTAAACCTTCTTTGCTGTCAAGTTGTTTTCCAACATCACAAGAAAAATACATCGCTTCATTATCAATAATAGATTTTTTTGCAAATTCTTTTATTTCTTTTGTAGGCAAATTAATATAAATCCAGTTTTGACCTTCATAAACATTTCTGTCATATTCTATTTCGTACAATTTATAATATTCTCGCGAAGGGTCATCCATCAAAAGAACATAATCATTTTCATTGAAATTAACAACTTCTTTGAAAAAACTTTCCGGAGTATAATTTTTTAATTCACTTATTTTTCCTGTTTTATCTTTATAATTCCAAGAAAATTCTGTCGGCGGTTCTCCTAAATTAATGGCAAGTATTTTATAAATATCACCAAGAATTTCCAACTTTTTCTTTTCTAAATCTTCTTTCTTAGCAGACTTCATACGTCGCAAAATCAAAGCAGATTCTCGCAATTTTTTCTTGATAATTTTTTGCATTCCGGAAGTATTTTCACTTGTGTAAGTTTCTGGCATTGCCGATTTTAAAAGCCAATTAACCATTTTATCATCTAAAGCTTTGTCTTTATTGTCAATAATTCCTTGTAGGAATAAATTTGACTTTTCCAATTGGTCGTAGAAATACAAATAATTTGTAGAAAATTCAAATTCAGAAAGATTGTATTTTTCTATAACTTTCGGTCTCAAAGTATTCATACTTGTAAACATCCAACATCTACCCGAGCTTTCTTGGTCTGTAATTCCTTTGACATTAACTTTATATTTAAAGTTATGGTCGTATTTTCCAATAGAAAAATGATTTTTTGACAATTTTTTAATGCTGTTTTTGCAAACAGCATTTGTTACTGCTTTGATATAAGGGTCATTTTTTGAATAAGATTTTTTTATCTTTTCCAAATTTTCCTTAGAAATATTCCCTTGTCCGAAAACGAAATTAGACATAAGTATTAAAAAAAATGTTGAAACAAAAATTGTTTTTTTTTTCATAAATTTTATTTTAAATTTAATTTTTGAATAATTTTTTGAACTAAAACGGCAGAAATTCCATTGATTAAACCAAATAAAATTAATGACAATTTACTTTTCTTTTTTGATTTTGAAAATAATTTTGCAATTATTATAATAAAAATTTCATTTATAAATTCTTCGTAAGAAAAAGAAGAAGAAATGTTTTTTCCTTTTTTATCTTTTTTAACCAAATTAAAAGTACTTTTGACAAAATCAACAGCAGAATTTACAAACAATTCTGTACTTTTTATTTCTTTTTGCAATTTCCTTTTTTCTTGCAAAAGCGTTTTAAGATTTTTTATTGATTTCTTTTTTTTCATTTTTTTGTTCTTTTTGAAAAGTATTTTTAATTATTACATTTGCAATTGGGTTTAATATTAATCTTTTTTTGAAGATTAATAAAATTAAAATAATTAAAAAATAAAATGCTGTAACTATAACAAAACCTTTAGCACCGCCTATTAATAAAGCTAAACTTATACTTAATAAAAATATAAAAAACAATAAAAATGCAAAAATAATTACACCGAAAACAATATTTCCTAAAATTTTAGAAATTTTTTCTGTTGTTTCTATTTTTAAAATTTCTATCTTTTTTTGGATATAATCCTTAAATTTATCTACCATATTTATTTTTTTATTTTTTACAAAGATAGTTTTTTATAAATTTAAAAAAATTTTTTTTTTTAAAAAACGACCAAAATTTCAAGGTTTTTTAAATTTAAAAAAAATGTTTTTTTAAAAAAATGATGAATTTTTATAATTTTGTAAAATTAAAAAATCTTTTTGATAATAAATTTTAAATTTTATTTTATGAAAATAAATATTTTATTAATTATCTTTTTATTTTTTTTATTTTCTTGTGAAAATAAAAACATTTTTCACGAAGAAATTGAAATTCCAAATAAAATTTGGGAAATAAAAAACAAAATAATATTTGATACTGAAATTCAAGATACGACAAAATTTTATAATGTTTTTATAGAAGTTTCTAATTCTGATGAATATTATTATTCTAATTTATGGCTTTTTGTTGATATTATTTATGAAAATAAAACTTTTGTTTCAAGAGATACTTTTGAAATTTATTTATCAAATAATAAAGGTAAATGGTTAGGAAGTTCATTTTTTAATGATGGTTTCACAAGAACACAAATTTTCAAAAAAAATATCCATTTTCTAAAAAGCGGAAAATATAATTTTCAATTTCAACAAGCAATGCGAGAAGAAAAATTAATTTCAATAAAAAAAATTGCTTTAAAAATAGAAAGAAATGAGGAATGAATAATTAGGAATGAGGAATTTTTAATGTGAATTAAGAATGAGAAATACTTTAATTTTTTTTCATTCACATTAAAAATTCCTCATTAACATTAATTTTTTTATGGATTGTAACGAGATTTTCTTAAAATTTTTTGAAAATCATTTTCTTTCATTAAATTTTCAATTTTAATTTCTTCATTATTTTTCATATAATTTTTTACAATTTGCCATCCTATCCAAATTCCTGTTCTTCCGGGAGAGTTTTTAGAAAAACAATTAGTAAATGGACTGTCTTTAATAAATTTTCTTTCATCAGCGTTTTTTGAGGAAAATAATAATTTATTTTCTACCATATAAGTCCACATTTCTTTTTCATTTTCTTCACAAAATTGAATTTCTTTTTTTGTAAAACCTATTTTTATAAAATCTTCTTCGCTTGTTTTCATTGCATCTAAAAAATATAAAATTTTTCCGTGATAGATCATTTTGTAAACGAGTTTTTCTATAGAATTCGGAATAGGAAATTCCATTTTTGCCCATAAATTCATACAATCGGAAACAATTTTCTCTTTGTACATATTTTTTATTTTGTAATTTTCTATCCCAATATTCTTATAAAAATTATAATCTGCACCAAGATAATTATCAAGAGCAATGCCAAGCATATTTACATCTGTAATAATAGAATAACTCTGTAAACCCGAAATAAAAGTGTAAATTTCTGGAATATTTTTTTTTGGAAAATGGTATTTATAATGTTTAAAAGAGTTTTCTAAATTCTTTTTTAAATTTTCTAAATTAGAAAAATCTTTTTTTATTTCTTTATAAACTTCTAAATTTAAGTCATAAGTTAAAAATCTTTGTAAATAAATAGAATAATTTTTATTATTAGAACTACCTATTCCAATAATTCTATTGTTGTATAATTCTAAAAAGTTTCCATATTTTTTTTGTAAAAAAATAATAAGCTCTGATAAATTACTATCTTTATTTTCGAAAAGATCTTTCTCTAAACGTTTGATTTTCAAATTTATATTAATATTAGAAATATCAATATCTAAATTATTATCATTACATTTTAAGAAAAAAATTGAAAGAATTAAAATTAAAATTATTTCTTTTTTCATTTAAATTTTAAAAAAATTATTATTTAAAATAAATTTTAAAAAAAAAACATTTTTTTTAAATTTGCAAATAAAATAAAATAATATTAGAAATATCAATATCTAAATTATTATATTACATTTTAAGAAAAAAATTGAAAGAATTAAAATGAAAAATATTTTTTTTTTCATTTTAAATTTTTATTAAAAATATTTTTTTTTTAAATTTGCAAAAAAAAATAAAATGATAAGCAGAAGATTACTTAGAATAAAAATTTTGCAAACATTGTATTCTTATTTTAAATCTGGCGAAACGTCTTTTGTAAAAGCAGAGAAAGAATTATTTTTTAGCATAAAAAAATCTTACGACATGTATTATTATTTAATGCTATTGATAATTGATATTGTTAAGTATTCAGAAAAAAAAATAGAACTTGCGAAAAAAAAGCATATTACTTCTTTTGAAGATTTAAACCCAAATACACGTTTTGTAAAAAATAAATTGGTTCTGCAGCTTTCAGAAAATAAAGATTTTTTGAATTATCTGGAGCAAAATAAAATGAGTTGGATTAATAATCCAGAACTAATAAAAAAATTATATGCAGAAATAGTTTATTCTGAAGAATACAAAAAATTTATGTCTGATGAAAAAGATACATATTCATCTCATAAAAATATTATTATTAGCATTTTCAAAAAACAAATTGCAAAAAGCGAATTGTTAGACCAAATTCTGGAAGAGCAAAGTATTTTTTGGAACAGTGATTTTGAATCCGTTTTTACTATGATTATCAGAACTTTAAAAAAATTCAAGGTGAAAGATAAAAACGATAAAAAATTAATGTCCTTATATAGCAAAGATGAAGATTTGGAATTTGTAAAAATTTTATTTAGAAAATCTATAGATAATTATGG
>NBLL01000039.1 GCA_002084355.1 Bacteroidetes bacterium 4572_128
ATTGCTTTTGCAGCACTTGCTCTCAAAAAATTCTCAAACAAAGGGTCATCTGCTTTTAACTCTTCTGACGTTATCCTATCCATTGTCCAATAGTAAGGTAAAAACTCATAAATCATTTGGTCCCACTCAAAAGCCTCTTCCATAAAAGCTACCATACTATGATAATTATGACTTAAATTTTCAAGAGTCGTTTTAGGAGTTACATATTTACCATCTGCATCAAAAAAAGAAAAACCTATCGTTTTACTTAAAATGCTTTCTATGCAAGCCTTTCTAATTTCTTCTTTTTCTATTCTTCTATTGTCATCAGGATTATTTTCACCTTCACCTATTTGAGTTGTTAACACTGATAATTGCTTATCATATTCCGCTTTCTGCTTCTCATAAACCTCCATAATGGAGTTATAGATTTTTAGTTGCCATTTATCTATGGTCTTTTGCGTAGGAACGCATACCACTCCAATGTTCGCAATTGGTGGTATTTCATCAGTCGCAACATATTGAAGAGAATATGGTATTTTTTCAATTGAATTATCATTATCAATTAAAATTCCATAACTATCTCTATAAACATTATTATGTAAAAAAGCATTATCTTGAACTCCAATCAAACCAGTTATAGGAGGTGCATTTGTAGCACTTCTTTGTCTTGCTATGGCAATTTTTACTTTTTTATGTTGTTTATATCCTTCAGGAATATCAATTTCACCAATAGCTTTATAACCCATTAAAGATGCAGAATCTCCCTTTGTTAAAACTTCCTTAAATTCTACAGCCTTATAAACAAGCTTGTTTTCAGGATAAGTATCTACATCTTTGACACCATACAATGCTGTCCAAAATTTATAATTACTTTCTGTAATATCATCAAAAGTTTTTAATTTTCCTGAAAAATCAGCCACTTCGTCTCCATCTATGTCTCTATTTATCTCTTCAATTTTAGCAGGATGTATGGGTTTTTCTATTTGCATTTTAGGGTCATTTGCAATACTTCTCAAATAATTAGAAGAAGGACTATCTATCATTAATTGATACATCATCCTTTTGCCATAATTATAGGTTTGAGCTTGATAATATTTATCTACCCAGTAGTAAATTCCAGAAATATTTTCAGCACTTTCTCCTGTATTAATAAAACCATGTGTCGTAATGATTTCAGTTTCAGTAAGTTTGGTACGTGTACGCGATTCGCTTACTTGTGTTATAACTCTTTCTAAAGCTCTTTCTGTCGTTTCCTTAGCAAAAGAACTGCTGCTTTTTTCGGCTTGACTTTGTTGGCTTTGATTACTTGATTTATAACCAGCATTTATAGAAGCACTAACTACTCCATTACCATATTTTACCGAAGCATCTAAACTTTTATCAGTAGATTTTTGTTGGTTTAAAACCTTTAATGTTTCTTTTTGTAAAGAAAATTGCTCTGAAGTTTGCGAATCTTTTAGATTTTCTTGCTCTCTAAATTTCTCTGTAGAAATGGTTTCGCTTTCCTGTACAAAACTTCTATGAGAGTAGTTTTTTGTTTCTGATTCCAAAACATTTTCTATGTGGGCAATTTCTCCCTCTTGAAATCTTAACAACTTCTTTTTTACCACTAATAATTCAGCGATACCAGCAGGTTTAAGTGTTGCTTTTGCATCTATTACCTTAAAATTTTTCTCAGGAATATTAACAACTGTGTTACCAATAATGCATTGCTTAATTTTCGGAGCTTTTGATAAAGATAATCTTAGTTCGATTATCTTCTGTACAATTTGTGCTCTGACATCTTCTAGGCTAAGAAAATCATCACTTTCGATATTCAGTTCGTCTTCAAGGATCTCTTTTGTATCGCTTTCAAAACTGTCTAAATCATTAATAATGCCAGGTAGTGCAGCAACTTTTTCATTTATTAATGCTAAAACTGCTTCTTTTTCTGTGCTTCCATCTGTAAGTTGTGCTACTTTACTCAAATCAAAAGTTGTAGAAGCACCTAATTTAGAATCAATAGATGCCTTGATAGTGGGGTCTATTGTTTTGCTTACAGTTTCTTGTTTTCTTAAAAAATCTGATAAATTCATATTTATTAAATTTTAATTATTAATTTTGAGCTGTTCCAGGATTCTCCGGAGCATAAATTTCAGCCGCAACTTCATTTAATATTTGCAAATTCTTGTTCTTGATTTTTTCTGCTCTAATTCTAGCATTAATTTCAGAAAGAGCTATTTCCAATTTTGCTAAAAGCTCTAATTTTTCTGTCCTAGTGTTTGCTTCCTGATCAATAAATTCTGCCACTGGTATTTGCTTCATCAAATAATCTGGAAAAGTAAAAGTAACTCTATCAAGTATTGTATGTAAAAGAATTGAAGTATCAGTTAATGTTTTATATCTTTCCATTATTTCAGATATCACTATTGTAGATTCTAACCTTTCTTTAAAGAACTTATTTTTATCTACACTCGAAGATATTGTTTCTGCATACAAAGTATCCCATAACTTAAATTTATCAGAAACTTGATAATACTTTTCTATAAAAGTTCCATCTGTATTTCCAATTTCATTTCTTATAAAATCTTTCAAACTAGCAATAGTACACGTACTACCATTAGTTTGTAACCAATTTAAAACATTATAGAAGCTGTTTTATATTGAGTTATCAACTCATTAAAATTTAAAATTTGATTTTTATTTTTACCTGAAATAATTGCATTATCAATCGCTTCATTTCGTCCTGCAATATCTATTATCACACAATCTTCAACACTTGCAATCACTGGTGGAGTATTTGGGGACCAAAATAAACTTTTTGGTCCCTATAAGATAATTCCCAAATTTGCTTTGGGTCTGCCGCTTTTGGAGGTCTTACAGAAAAAAACTTAAAAACCTCTGATGTTAATTCTGCCATATAATAAAAATTTATAATTTATAAATAATTCCCATTATAATATTTTTTATTTAAAAAATAAACATTTTAATAATTTTTTTTCGAAAAAATTTTTTTTTTGAAAAAAAACCAAAAATTTTAATGATTTTTTAAAATTAAAAAAAAATTTTTTTTTGAAAAAAACGCCATTTTTTTACGAAATTTCAAATTAAAAATAATTTTTTTTTTTGAAAAAACGCCATTTTTTTACGAAATTTTAAATTAAAAAAAAATTTTTTTTCAAAAAAACGACGAAATTTTAATGATTTTTTATAATTAAAAAATTTTTTTCAAAAAAACGACGAAATTTTAATGATTATTTATAATTAAAAAATTTTTTTGAAAAAAATGTCCAAAATTTTAATATTTTTTAATTTCAAAATTCGTCCAAAATTTTAAATATTTTAATTTCAAAATAAAAAAAATTTTTTTCAAAATTCGTCTGAAATTTTAATATTTTTTAATTTCAAATTAAAAAAATTTTTTTCAAAATTCGTCCAAAATTTTAATGTTTTTTAAATTAAAATAAAAAAATTTTTTCCAAAAATCGTTCAAAATTTTAAATATTTTAATTTTAAAATAAAAAAATTTTTTTCATAATTTGCCCAAAATTTTAATGTTTTTTAATTTCAAAATAAAAAAAATTTTTTTTTCAAAAAACGTCCAAAATTTTAACATTTTTTAATTTTAAAAAAAAATTTTTTTTCGAAAATTCGTCCAAAATCTCAATAATTTTTAAATTTCAATTAAAAAAAATTTTTTTCAAAAATTCGATGTTTTTTTATGATTTAATTTTATTAAAATTTTTTTTTCAAAAATTCGGTATTTTTTTATAATTTAATTTTATTAAAAAAAATTTTTTTAAAAAATGTCATTTTTTTTTAATATTTTGAAATTCTCAAAAAGTCATTTTTTTTTATAAGATGACTTTTTTTTTATAAAATCATAAAATTTTATATATATTTGTAAAAATTTTATTTATGAAAATAGGAGCAATTATTCAAGCAAGATTATCTTCCAGTCGTTTGCCAGAAAAGGTTTTGAAAAAATTACCTTTTGGAAGTGAAACAACAGTTTTAGAGCAGGTTGTAAAAAGAGTAAAAAAAAGTTCAAGAATAAATAATGTTATTGTTGCAACTTCAAGATGTGAAGAAGACAAAAAAATTGTTGAACTTTGTAAAGAAAAGAATATAGATTATTTTCAAGGTAGTTTATATAATGTTTTGGAACGTTTTTACAAAACAGCAAAAAAATTTAATTTAGATTTAATTGTCAGAATTACTGCCGATTGTCCTTGTTTGGATCCTAAAATTATTGATGAAGTGATTGATTTACATCTGAAAGAAAAATCTGATTATACCGCTACTGCTGTAAAAAGAACTTTTCCACATGGTATTGATTTTTGTGTTTTTAATTTCAAATCATTGAAAGAGGCTTTCGAAAATGCAAAATACGAATACGAAAAAGAACACGTAACAACTTATTTTTATAAAACAAAACCAGAAAATTATAAAATTATAAATTTCGAAGCAAAAGGAAAATTTAATCGTCCAGATATTAGGGTTACGCTTGACACAGAAGAAGATTATACTTTGCTTTGTGCAGTTTATGATTTTTTATATTATGAAAATGAATTATTCGATCTGGAGACAATTATAAATTTGTTCGAAAAGAAAAGTTGGATGTTAAATATAAATAAAAACGTTTTTCAAAAACAAGTTTTTGAAGATCTTCAAGATGAACTTGAATTTGGTAAAAAAATTTGTGAAAAATTAGATTTAAAAAGAATTGATAGAATTTTAGAAAAATTTCAGATAGAATTTTAGAAAAATTTCAGAATTAAAATAAATTTTTTTTTCAAATTATTTATAATTTGAAAAAAAAATTTTTATATAAAAAGCAATTTTTTTTAATAATTTTTTTAATACAAATCTGTATCTTCTCTTAATTTATCTTCTTTTAATTTATCTTCTATTATTATATTTTTCTTTTTTTTATTATAGTTTTTTGAATTTCCAAAAACCAAATTAAAGCCAAAACGCATTCCAACATTTCTTGTTTGTTTATAAGAAACTGCCAAAACATTATCTGTTATAAAATAAAATTGAAATACTGAAGCTCTAATACCAATTCCAATTCCCAGATTACTGTAATTATAATTCATCAAAGAATAGCTTGTTGAAAAGCTTAAAAATTTTGCAAATAACATATTTGCTGATAAACTTAGCGAAGTTCTAAAATGTTGTTTTTCTATTTTTGTGCGAGTTAATACACCAAAATCTATATTTGCATTATTTTCATTTACAAGATTATAAGTTGCACCCAAATAAATTTTTGGAGACAAAAAAGCAACATAAGAATTATTTGTTTCTTTAATTTCTGAAACGCTTTCTAAAGTGTCTAAAAATTCCTGAAAAGCATCTGTATTAACACTTGTATTTATTTCATTGCTCAAATTTACACCTTTAATTTCAAAATTATTTTTAATTTCAAAATTAGAAACTCCAGATGTCCAATTAATAAAACCAAAATCTATTAAACTTGCAGATAATAAAACATCATCTTTAATTTGATAACTTGCTCCGAGATCAAAGGCAAAACCTAAATTATCTGTTGCACTAAAATCTCCTGCACCTATATTATTAAAAGTCTCTGAATTATCGCCACCTCTATTTCCATATTCATCTTCTTCTACAGTAAGAGGTTTTATTGTGGAAGTATTTACAAGAATATCTGTTTCGAAATTCCAGAAAGCAGTTCTTTCATCTGTTTTAAAAGCTATTTCTGATTTTTTTGTTTCTATATTTAATATCCCAAATAAAATTTTTGCTTTACCACCAATTTTCAAATTTCTACCATATATATCTATAGAATCTTTAGCAAAACCAAAAGCTAATTCATTATAAATATTTACGTCAAAACCAAAATTATCTAAGTTCAAATTTCTATTATTTTGATTTCCCTCCCATAAGAATTTTCCAAAATCTCCGGGATAAGAAATCTGAATGCTATTTTTTAAATTTAAATCCATAGAAAAATACATATCTTTAACTCTAAAACCAAAATTAATTAATCCAATATCTAAATCAGTATCGAAAAAATCTAACTCATGCAAACTTTCTATTGGACTTGCATCTTTCAATAAATTATTAAAAGAAAAACCAGTATTATCAGCATTAAAATAAACTGAATTTAAAACAGGAAAGCCGATAAAAATATTATATTTTCTTTCTACAGTTGGATTAACTAACATACTTTGTGGCATGTCTTTCATAAAATATAAAGTGTTATTTCTTTGTGCGAAACTTTCTGCAAAGCAAAAAAACAATAAAGAAATTATAGCAATTTTATATATATTTTGTTTCATTTTTTTTAAATTATTTTTATAATTAAAAAATTTATTTTACTCGGCTGCTGGACTTAACCAAACATTTGTAGATAAATAAAAACTTATACTTTGTTCTCCGAAAACTTCTTTCAAAATATGACCTCCTTCATTATCTAATCTTTCAAACTCTGAAGTTTGTACAGAAGCAACAAAAATTGCTCTTTTAACTTTTTTTAATTTATCAATTCTATTAGATTTATAACTTATTTTTATTATACTTTCTTCAACATCATTTGTAATTTTCATTGGAATATCAAAAATAGAATCAACTAATTCAATAACATTTTCTTTTTCTTCAATAAAATAAGTTTGAAAACTTAAATCAATTGGAAACTCATTATCAACAATAATTTGTAAAATTACCGAATCTACTTTTCCTAAATCATCTTCGTTTATACCTGCAAAATCGACATCTATGGTATCTTTCATAGTAAATTTTGCTGCAAAAGCAAGTGGTAAATCTACATTCAAATCTATTTTTATTTTAGTATTTTCAGAGAAAAAATTTGTTGTATTTGGGTCAGCATTTGCATTTATAGATGCTTTTGCATTCAAATCTAAATATTTTGGAAATCTTCCTATTGCATCAAATAAATCTGGATATGGTGCGTCTCCTAATAAATTTATTGTCATTTTATTCTTAAAACTTCTGTATTATCTTCATTTTCAATAATTGCATCTAATTTTGGAATTAAAACTTGAATTGGAACACCTAAATTACTATTTATTTTAAAATTTGCAGTTGGATTTATAAAAAGTTCGCCGTTGCTAACTAATTTACCCATATCCAAATTTACAATTTCATTCCTTGCAATTTCTTTTTTCCCAAAAAATCCTCGTACAAAAGAAAATTCAATTTCTTCCATATTTACATTAAGATTAATTTTATCGCTTTCAGAAATTACGTCTCCGCTTTCTTTTTTAAAACGTAAATCATAAAAGATTTCCATAGCATTTTGATTAGAATTATCATTTGTGAAATCTAAACGGTAACCACTCAAATCAACTTCCTGATAAACTTCTTGTACACCATCAACAATAAGTACATAAGGTTCATTGTTTTCATTTTTTAAAGCTGCGATTGTAATATCCATAGCCAAATTTATAGGAGATATTAAATTTGGAATAACAGAAATTTTCATTGTCCCAGATTTAAATACTATTTCGTCTATTCTTTGCTCTATTTGTTGTTCAGAATTAAAAGCATAATTATAAGGCTTATTTATAATTTGAACTTCACTATTTACAGGAGTTGTTTCGAAAACATCCACATTGTCTTTTGTAATTTCATAATCATCTTGAAAATTTTGATTTATTAATTCGATAAAATCTTTTGCTTTCAATTCTAAAATTCTATCTTCATAAGTCAAATGCAAAAGTCCATTTTCGTCAGTGTAAAGAGCCTGATTAATTTTTTCGTCATTTGGTATTAAATCTTCCATTTTTAAAGAAGCATAAGCAAGTGGAATAGAATAAGCTGGTTTCCATTTATCTTTTAAATCTTCTAATTCGCAGGACTGCCAAAATATTCCTGTCATTAAAAACAGAAAAGTAAATAAATAATAAAAAGTGTCTTTTTTCATAAAAAAAAATTTTACAAATTTAAGTTTTATTTTTATTTTAATAATTTATTTTCAAATAAAATTTATGTTTTTTATTTTGAAATTAAAAAAATTTTTTTTTTCAAAAACGTCCAAAATTTTAATGTTTTTAAATTATTAAAAAAATTTTTTTTCAAAAAACGCCAAAATTTTAATGTTTTTAAATTATTAAAAAAATTTTTTTCAAAAAACGCCAAAATTTTAATAATTTTAAATTATTAAAAAAAATTTTTTTTCAAAAAACGCCAAAATTTTAATGATTTTAAATTATTAAAAAAATTTTTTTTCAAAAACGTCCAAAATTTTAATGATTTTAAATTATTAAAAAAAATTTTTTTCAAAAAACGCCAAAATTTTAATGATAATAAATTATTAAAAAAATTTTTTTTCAAAAAACGCCAAAATTTTAATGATTTTAAATTATTAAAAAAAATTTTTTTTGAAATTTTTTTTTTTATATAATTTTGCCAATTATCATTTCATCTTTTAATGCTGGTAAATTCGGTTTTTTGTTATAAATTTTATAAAATAATTTTTCAATTTTTATTTCCTTATTTTTTATTTCTTTGATTTTTTGCATCCATTCAACCATTCGTTTATAAATTTTTCTATTCTTATCATAAGAATATATAATAGATAAACATCTTTTTTCCACAATAGAAATACATTCATCTGGAAAAATATTTATTATTGGTTCTATAATTTTTTCAAAATTATAAGAATAATTATCTTCTTTTTTTGCAATTTCTAAAATATCTTTATAACGTTTTTCAAATTCTAATATTTGAATATGAAAAACGTCATAAACATAAAATTTTCTCTGAACTTTTTTTATAAAAATATTTTTATCTTTTTCGTTCAAATATTTTCGCAATTTTTTATAATATTTTAAACTGGCATTTTCAATGACATAATTTTTTAATGCAGAAATATAAAGTTCTAATTCTGTTTCTTTATTCAAATTATTTATCAAATAAAAATCAAAACTATCTGCCCAATTTTTAAAAGAAAATTTTGCTAATATATTAAAACTTTTCTCGTCAGATTTTTCTTTATATTTTTCTAATAATTCTTTTGCAACAATTTCTTCTCTATGTGCAAATTTTTTTGCTGTTTTTAACCATAATTTTTCATCTTCTAAAATTTTAGAAATTTTTAAAATTATAAAAACCATACTTTTAATTTCTAAATTATTTTTTTTAATTAAATTGTAAAAAACTTTTGCAACTTTTTTAGAGACAATTAATTTCATAAGAATGTCTCTTAAATCTAAGAAACTATAAAGCGGAATATTTTTTTTCTTTTTGGAATATAAATCTTCGTAATACTTAAACCTGTCAATTATCAAATTTATAACTTCCAAAATATTTTCGTCAGAATTTATTGTATTAATTAAATTATTTTCGAAATCAGAAAACTTCTCCAATAAAAATGATTTAACAGTATCGTTATAATTTTCACAAAAAATTTCATTTTCGTCTTTTTCTGGGTCTGGTAAATTTTGTGTCCCTTCATAAAGCGAAAGAATAATTCTAAAGGCATCTAATAAATTTCCTTTTTTCAAAAATTCTAAACTTTTATTAATATAAAAATCTAATGCATCCAAAATAATATTATCAGCAGTATTGTGATAAGCCTCATAATCATCATAATAATCATTATAATTATTATAATAAATCTTATCTTCTAAATTGTTGAAATTTAAAGATGAAAATTTATTATAAATATCATTTTTCATTTTGCTAATATCAACTCCTATAATTTTATCTAAATTATCAGATTTACCATTTACAAAAACAAGAAATTGACTTTGTAAATCTGAATTTTTTTCGAGAATTTGTTTTAAAAATGATATTTTTTTATCTTTGTTTGCATTTTTAAATTCTTTCAAAAATATTTTTTTATTTAATTTGTTCGGATAATTTGAAATATGATTTTCCTCATATTCGCCGTTTAATATTGCAATTGACATTGCAATTTTATGTTTACAAATTCCATAATAATCATAAGGACAAGTGCAAGAAAAATTTAGTTCTTCTCCAATTATTTTAAGAGTAACTTTATATCTGTATGTTCCAAAAATAAAACATTCAAAAGTGTCAAAAGCTTCACCTTTTATTTTTTTAAGCTCTTCAACCATTCCATTATCATAATAATCTCTTCCCCTTGTAAAACTTTGCTGAGAAGAAAGTGCTCTAATATCTTTTAGATAAAAAAAATTTTTCATAGAATAAATATTTTTAAAAAAATTAAAAATAATATATTTTTAATAATATGCAAATAAAAAGTACGTTATTAAAAATAAATTTTAAATTTGCAATTGCAAAAATTTTAAAAAAATGATGATTAGAAAAGAATTTTTTATTATATTAATTTTGATAAGTTTATTAAACAATAATTTTTCTTACTCGCAACTTAAATTTAATAAGGTAGAATTATCAGGACAACAAAATGTTATTTCTTCTGCTGTCCCATTTTTAATGATCGCACCTGATTCACGTTCCGGAGCGATGGGCGATGTCGGAGCAGCGACAAAACCAGACGCTAATTCTTTACATTGGAACCCAGCAAAATATGCTTTTATTAAAAGAGATTTTGGAGTTTCAATTTCTTATACTCCTTGGTTGAAAGCTCTTGTTGATGACATAGGTTTATCTTATTTATCTCTTTATAAAAGAATAGACGACAAACAAACTTTTGCTTTATCTTTATTATATTTTTCATTAGGAAGCATTACGTTTACTGATATTAACGGCAGCACTTTGAGAGATTATGAACCTAAAGAACTTTCTGTAGATTTAGCATATGCAAGAAAACTTGGAGAAAGAATTTCTGGTGGACTTGCAGGACGTTATATTTATTCTAATTTGACAGGAGGAATTGGAAGCAGTGGAAGTGATACAAAACCCGGAAATGCCATTGCAATGGACGTTTCTACTTATTATGAAAATTCTGATTTGAGCATTGGAAAAACAGATTTAACTTGGGCTTGGGGAGTTGTTATTTCTAATATAGGAAATAAAATTTCTTATTCTGAAGAAGAATCATCTTTTTTACCTGCAAATTTAAGGCTAGGAACAGCTTTTACCGTTGATATAGATGAATTTAATTCTATTTCTATAGCAACAGATATTAACAAATTACTTGTGCCAACGCCAGCAAAATATGAAGAAGATGAAGATGGTGTTTTTATAATAGAAGAAGGAAAAGATAATGATGTATCAGTAGTTTCTGGAATGATGAACTCTTTTAATGATGCTCCGGATGGTATGAGCGAAGAATTTAGAGAATTGACATATTCTTTTGGTTTAGAATATTTATATAATGAGCAATTTGCAATTAGAGGAGGATATTTTCACGAAGATGCAACAAAAGGAAACCGTAAATATTACACTATGGGAGTTGGTATAAAATTAAGTGTTTTTAGTTTAGATTTTTCTTATTTAGTACCAACAGAAGCACATAATCCATTAGAAAATACATTAAGATTTTCTTTAAATTTCAATTTCGAAGGTTTTCCAAAGCAAGAATTTTTAGAATAAAAAAAATTTTTTATTAAAAAAAAATCATAAATTTTTAAAATTTATGATTTTTTTATCTAAAATTTTTTAAAGCCGATAATTTCTCTAACTTCTTTAATTGTTTTTTGTGCACTAATTTTTGCTTTTTCTTGTCCGTCTTTTACAACTTTTCTTAAATATGCTTCGTTGTGATAAAGGTCAATAATTTTTTCTCTTATTGGAGTGGTAAATTTTATAATATCTTCTGCCATTTGTTTTTTCATATCTCCGTAACGAATTTCACATTTTGCATATTTTTCTTTGAAAAACATTAAAGTTTCTTTTTCCGAAACAACTTCCATTATTGTACTTTATAATTTTTGCGTCGTCCATTAAAAAAACTCCATTTCCTTCGGATTTTCCCATTTTTCCTGTTCCGTCGAGACCGGGAATTTTTATTAATTCTTCACCAAAATTATATGGATAAGGTTCTTTAAAATAATTTACATTGTACATTCTATTGAAACGTTTTGCAAATTTTCTACACATTTCAAGATGTTGCTCTTGGTCTTTTCCAACGGGAACTTTCAAAGCATTATGAATTAAAATATCCGCCGCCATCAAAACTGGATAAGTTAATAAACCTGCATTTACATTATCAGATTGTTTTCTAATTTTGTCTTTGAAAGATGCTGTTCGTTCCAATTCTCCAATATATGCGTTCATATTTAATAACAAATATAATTCTGCAGTTTCTGGAAGGTCGCTTTGCAAATAAATAGTAGATTTTTCTGGGTCTATTCCGGAAGCAAGATATTCCACAAGAACTTGTTTTACATTAGAATGTAAATCTTTTGGATTTGGATGCGTTGTCAAAGAGTGATAATCTGCAATAAAAAAATAACAATTATCTTTTTCTTGCATTTTTTTAAAATTTTTCATCGCACCAAAATAATTTCCAAGATGCAAATTTCCTGTAGAACGTATGCCACTAACAACTGTTGTCATAATTTTTTTATAAATTATTTTTTTAATAAAATTTTTTCAAAAAACGTAAATTTTTTTATAATTCAAAATTATAAAAATAAAATTTCGGCGTTTAATTATAAAAATCTTAAAAAATTGTTATTTTTCCAAAAAAAATGCCGTTTTTCCAAAAAAAATTTTTTTTAATTATAAAATTCAAAAAAAATTGGCGTTTTTCCAAAAATTTTTTTTTAAATTATAAAATTCAAAAAAAATTGGCATTTTTCCAAAAAAATTTTTTTTTTTAATTATAAAATTCTTTTTTTTTTTGAAAAAAACGTCAAAATTTTTATGAATTTAAAAAAATTTTGCTTTTTTTGTAAAAAATTTTGCTTTTTTTGTAAAAAATTTATTTATAAAAAAAATAAAAATGTCTGGTTTTTTAACAAAAAGAGAAAAGGAAAAAGTTGTTCTTGTTGGAATAATTAATAAAGAACAAAATGAAATGCAATTATCCGAATACATGGAAGAGTTATCTTTTCTAACAGAAACTGCGGGAGCAATTCCTGTGAAAAAGTTCGTTCAGAAATTGGAAGTTACAAATAAAAGGACTTTCGTTGGCAGTGGAAAATTATTAGAAATAATTCATTTTGTCAAAGAAAATGAAATAGATATAGTAATTTTTGACGATGAATTAAATGCTACACAATTGAGAAACTTAGAAAAAGATTTGAAATGTAAAATTATGGATAGAACTGGTTTAATTCTTGATATTTTTGCAAAAAGAGCTAAAACAGCAACTGCTAAAACACAAGTTGAAATGGCTCAATATCAATATCTTTTACCACGTTTAACACGAATGTGGACACATTTAGAAAGACAAAGAGGAGGAATAGGTTTAAGAGGTCCCGGAGAAACAGAAATAGAAACAGACAGGAGAATTATCAGAGATAAAATTAGTAAGTTGAAAAATAAATTAAAAAAAATAGAAAAGCAAAAAAAACAACAAAGAAAAAATAGAGGAAAAATGGTAAGAGTTTCTTTGGTTGGCTATACAAATGTTGGTAAATCTACTTTAATGAATGTTTTATGTAAGTCTGATATTTTTGCAGAAAATAAATTATTTGCAACTCTTGATACCACTGTTCGTAAATTGGTGATTGAAAATATTGCTTTTTTAATTTCTGATACTGTTGGTTTCATAAGAAAACTGCCTCATAATTTAGTTGATTCTTTTAAATCAACTCTGGACGAATTAAAAGAAGCAGATATTTTAATCCATGTAATTGATATTTCACACCCAAATTTCGAAGAGCAAATTAATACTGTAAATAAAACTTTAAAAGAAGTTAACGCAAACAATAAAAAAATTTTAATGATTTTTAATAAAATAGACGCTTATAATTTTGTAAAAAAAGACGAAGACGATTTAACAGAAAAAACCAAAGAAAATTACAACATAGAAGAGCTTAAAAATTCCTGGATGGCAAAAAATAATTTGTCTTGTATTTTTATCTCTGCAAAAGAAAAAATAAATTTTGAAGAACTAAAAAAATCTATTTTTGAAGAAGTAAAAAAAGTTCACATAAAACGTTATCCATACAGCAATTTTTTATATTAAAAATAATGAGGAATGATTTTTAATGAATAATGAGGAATGATATTTTTCTTTTTTACATTATTTATTCCTCATTATTCATTAGAAATATTAAACCGTCATTATGTCTTTTTCTTTTTTGTCGAGTAAATTTTCTACTTCTTTAACAAATTTATTTGTTAATTCTTGTACTTCATTTTCACCTTTTTTAACAAGGTCTTCTGAATAACCTTCTTTTTTTAAATCCCTAAAAGCTTCATTACATTCTCTTCTGGAATTCCTAATGCTAATTTTTGTGTTTTCGCATACATTTTTCACGGATTTTACAAGATTAATTCTTCGTTCTTCTGTCAAAACTGGCACATTAATAATAATAATGTCTCCATTATTTCTAGGATTGAAACCAAGATTTGCTTTCAAAATAGCTTTTTCTATTGGAATAAGCATAGTTTTATCCCATGCTTGCACAACTATCGTTCTTGCGTCGCTCACCCCAATATTTGCTGTTCTCGCTAATGGAGTATTCACTCCATAATAATCCACAAAAACACTATCCAACATATTTGGACTTGCCTTTCCCGCTCTAATTTTCAAAAGTTCACTTTTTAAATGCTTAATTGCATTTTGCATATTTTCTTCTGCATCGTCTATAAATAATTGAAAATCCTCTTCCATAATTTTGTTTTTAAAATTTTTACAAAAATATATTTTTTTTTCAAAAAACGACATTTTTTTTCAATTTTCAATTTTTTAAAATTTATTTTTATTTAAAAAAACAAAATTACTATTTTTGCGTTTTAAAAATAAAAAATAAATATGAAAAATTTATCAAATAAAATTTACCAAGTTTTAAGAAGAGAAATTGGATTGCCAACAAGAGAATTATCTAATAATTTGAATTTTTTTAATGATTTAGGTATGGATTCTTTCGATATAGTTTGCCTTGTAAATGCTTTAGAGATGAAATTTAATTTTAATATTTCAGACGAAGAAATTCCCAGAATGGAAACCATAGGAAATCTTATTCAAGTGGTAAACAGCAAATAATATATTACAAAAAATGTATTTTGTAATATATTATTTCAAAAAATTAACTTTTATTTATTGTAGATAAAATTTCATTGAAAATATCTAAAATACCTGGATTTTTATCAATGTTAAATTTTTGTTCTTTGCATTTCATTTTAAAAACTTCTTCTTCTTTTAAATCTTTTATTTCTTCTGAATTTTCAATTTTTTCTTCTATGAAAAAATTTTTTTTTTGATTTTTTAAAGAAATTTTTAATATTTTAATATTTTTAATATTTTGCTTTTCCAAAAATTCATTTATTTTATAATGGTCTCCATTTTTAGAACTCAAAATAACTTCAAGCCAAGTTGTTAATTTGTGCTTTTCATTTTTCATTTTTAAAATTTTAAATTTACATTCATCAACAGTTCCGCTAATTCGCAAAATATTCCTAAATTTTGGAATATTAATTTCTTTAATATCTTTTATTTTTCCATTCTCAGTAAGAATTTCTATCATCTTTTTTTCTTGATTTACTTCGCTAAAACTAAGAATATTCGGAGAGCCAGAATAACGAATATGATTTTTCCTAGCAACTTTTTGACATTTATGTAAATGTCCAAGAGCAATATAATCGAAAGTTTTTGGAAAATCTTTTTCTCCGATATCACCAAGATTTCCTACATAAATTGTTTGTTCGCTATTTGAAGTTGAACCTCCTATGGCAAATAAATGTCCCATCGCAATTGTTACCGTATTTTCTTTTTTTAAATTTTCACATTTTTCAGAAATTTTATTATAATGTTTAATTAATGCCGTTTTATACCTATTTTCTATTTCATCATGAGATTCGCTTGAAATTGCCTTTCTAATATCTCTATCCCTAAGATATGGAACTGCGGCAATAATTATTTTTTCGTCTTTTATTGGAAATTCAAAAATTTCATCTTCAATATTATCAGTTGCTTTTCCAATTACATAAATAGAAAAAATATCCAATAATTCCTTAGGAGCATTTATATTTTCCGGCGAATCATGATTTCCTCCAATTATTATAAGATATTTACAATTTGTTTTCGTGAAATTTTTTAAAAAATCATAGTAAATTTTTCTGGCACCAGCAGAAGGAAAACTCATGTCAAAAATATCTCCAGACACAAGCAAAATATCAATATCATTTTTATTAATATACTCTATTAAAAAATTTAGAAATTTTAATTCTTCCTCTTTTTGAGATTGCTCGTGAAATTTATGACCTAAATGCCAATCAGATGTATGTAATATTTTCATATTAAAAATTTTTTGTAAAATACATTTTTTTTTATAAAAAATTTAATAATGAAATTAATTTCTGAGGAAATAGAAAGATACAAAAGGCAAATTCCAATTGAAGAATTTGGAAAAAAAGGACAAGAAAAATTAAAAAGCTCTTCTGTTTTAATTGTTGGAATGGGAGGTTTAGGTTCTGCTGTTTCTACATCTTTAAATGCTGTTGGAATTGGTAAAATTGGCTTGATAGATGGCGATGAAATTTTAATTAGTAATTTAAATCGTCAAACTTTATACTCTCATAAAGACCTGAAAAACAAGAAAGTAAATGTTGCAAAAAAAAAATTAAAAGAACAAAATATTTTTACAAAATTTATTATTTATGATGAATTTCTAAATTATAAGAATGCAAAAAAAATTATAAAAGAATATGATGTAATTGTTGATTGTACAGATAATTTTGAAACTCGTCATTTATTAGACGAAATTTGCTTTGAATTAAATAAAATTTGGGTTTACGGTTCTGTTTATCAATTCGAAGGACAAATTTCTGTTTTTCATAAAAATAGAAACTTTAAAAAATTACACCAAAAACAAGAAAAAAAAATTTTAGAAGAAAATTATGTTATTGGACTTTTACCGTCTATAGTTGGAGGTTTACAAGCAAATGAAGTTCTAAAAATTTTATTAGGAATAGGAAATATCTTAAAAAATAAGTTGTTGATTTTCAATATCTTAAAGATGAAATTTTATTTTTTTAAAATTTAATGGTTTTTTTTTGAAAAAAAATTTGTTTTTAATAAAAAAGCATTTATATTTGTGCCGAATTTCAAATGAAAATTTTGAGATTTTGGTGTTGGTATCATAGCTCAGTTGGTAGAGCAACGGACTGAAAATCCGTGTGTCCCTGGTTCAATTCCAGGTGATACCACTTTTTTTCATATAGGATTTTAAATTTGTCAGAAATTTTGTTTCTGGCAAATTTTTTTTTGCTTTTTTATGAAATTTTTTGTAAAATAAAAAAAATTGAAATTCCAAAAATTAAGCTTATTAAAACATTTGCAATGGCAATTCCGTAATGTTGCATTTTTATTAGCTCGAAAGTTTCATAAGAAAATGTTGAAAAAGTGCTAAAACCGCCACAAAATCCAGTAATTATAAATATTTTTACATTTTGAGGAATATTTATTTTGTTTGAAAAAAAATAAACAAGCATTCCAAGTATAAAACACGATAAAATATTTGCAATAAAAGTGGCTATAGGATAAAAATTTTTTGCATGATTTTCAATTATTTTTGAAATAATAAAACGTGCTAAACTACCAAAACCTCCACCAATAAAAACAATAATAAAAATATTTGTTGTAAAAAAATTTTTCAAAATATATATAAAATTATAAAAAATGACACTTTTTTATAATTTGATTTTTTCAAAAAAAAATCAAAAAAATCTATTTTTTTTTTAATTTTACAAAAAATTTAAAAAAATGTCTAAAAAACAAATCAACGAATACTACAGAAATCTTGAAAAAGCTAAGCGTTTCGGTGGAACGACAAATGAAATTTCAATAAAGAGACCATTTATTATTTTGCTGGAAAATTATTTTAATACAAAAAATTTGTATCCTGTAGACGAATTGTCTTTGAAAAATTCAAACAAAAGACCAGACGGAACTATAAGGGATATAAACCAAATTGATTGGGGACACTGGGAAAATAAAGATGAAAAAGATGACCTTGAAAAGGAAATTGAAAAGAAATTTAAAATTGGTTATCCGAAATTTAATATAATTTTTGAAAATACAATTTACATTATTTTGTATCAAAACGGTGAAAAAGTAATGTATGGAAAAATGAAAGATGCTAATTTTCTTGATGAAATTCTTACACAATTTGTAAATTTTGTCATTCCAGAAGTGCAGGAATTTCAAAATGCCATAGAAAATTTTAAAAATGACATTCCGGAAATTGTTTTGATTTTGCGAGATATGATCTCGCTTCAAGCGAAAAAAAATGTGGAATTTCAAGTTGCCAGAAATAAATTCTTGAAAATTTGCAAAGAAAATATTAATCCAGAAATTTCAATTATAGAAATTAG
>NBLL01000040.1:0-6903 GCA_002084355.1 Bacteroidetes bacterium 4572_128
AAAAAATATTAAAATTTTGGACGAATTTGAAAAATTTTTTTTTGAATTTTCAATTAAAAAACATTAAAATTTTGGACGAATTTTGAAAAAAAAATTTTAATTCAAATTCATAAAATATTTGTTTTTTTGAAAAAAAATTATGAAAAAGATTTATATTTTACTTGGAGGAAATTTAGGTGATAGAGCATATTTTTTAAGAAAATCTATAAAAGAAATTTCACAAAAAATAGGCAAAATTTTAAAAAAATCTTCAATTTACGAGAGTAAATCTTGGGGTTTTTCTTCTGAAAAAAATTTCTTAAATCAAGTTATTTTAATAAACAGTAATCTTTCACCGTATAAATTATTAGAATGTAGCAAAAAAATAGAAAAAAAACTCGGCAGAATAAAAAAATCCAAAGATAAAATCTATGAAAATAGAACCATTGACATAGATATTTTGTTTTATGAAAATGAAATTATTAATGATGAAAATTTACAAATTCCACATAAACTTTTGCACAAAAGAAAATTTACAATATTGCCTCTGTGCGAAATTGCTCCGAAACTATATCATCCATTATTAAAAAAAAATATAGAAAATATTTTAAAAGATTGTAAAAGTAATGAAGAAATAACAATTTACAATTAATTTAAAATTGTAATTTGTTATTTTGTTTTTTATTCAATTGTTTTTCAATAAGCTTTACAATTGTGCGGTAAATTTTTCTTTTTTTTGTTTTGAAATAATTAATCAATAAATTTAAAACCTCATCTTGTGGAAATAAAGTTTTTACTATTTGTTTAAAAATTTCATCATTTGAAAATAACTTTCTATAAATGTTTGGAGATAAATCTTTTATTTCGTTAAAAGTATTTTCGGCATTTTTATCAAAATTAATTTCTGGCAACTCTGGTAATTCACTTTTCCATTTTTTCAAATGTTCTATTATTTCGTCCCATTTTTGAGGAATTTTTAATTCCTCAAAAAATTCTTTTCCATAACAATTTATAAGCTTAAGTCCATAATCATTTTGCATAGATAATAATTCTGTATCATAATAATTTTTATTTTTTGTTAAATTAGGGTCTATAAAATAAAAAAAGCCAATTAAATTATCATCTCCAAATTTTTCAATTATTAAATTAAGTTTTTTTTCAAAATTATTTATCTGACCACGTTTTTTAGATGAATCGTGGTCGTCTCTAATTTTCTGTTCCACAAAGTAATAGGATTCCTCTTTTTTAAAAAAATGGTCAATATTTAATTTATTTCCATTAATATCTACCATTTTATTTTGCAAAATATTATATCCAGATTCTATTAAATATTTTTCAATTATTTTTTCGAAAGCATCACCAAAACGAATTTCATTAGATTGTAATAAATTTTGTAAAATTTTTGCTTTTGGTTTTGTTGGACGAAATAATCCAATATATCTATTAGAATATTTAGCAACTTTTGTTATTAAATCTAATTTTGATTTTTCAAAAATCGTTACATTTAAAATATTTTTAAACTCATTATATTTCATTTAAATTTTTTTTATAAAAAAAATATTTAAATATTTAAATATTTTTTTCTGTATTCATCTCTTAATTTATCAATCAAAACTAATTTATTATCTCGTTCAACGTACCAATATTTCCAGCCGTTATGAGATTTTTTATCTAAAAACATTTGTAAAACTTTATGTATAGAACCAATAAAACCATTCAAACTAATACTTGCATTAGCATTTATTATTGCTTTCTGTTTTTTATCTTTTGAAAAAATATTCTCTCCTATTTTTACAAAACCTTTTTCTAAAAGGTTTCCAAAAGGAACTTTTGGCAATTTAATTTCAAGTTTATAATTTAACAGTTCAATTTTTACAGGCAATATTTTATCAATTCTTTTTTTTGCTATATCTACATAAAATTTCTCTTTTTCTATTCCTATAAAATTTCTTTGCAATTTTTTTGCCACTGCTCCAGTTGTTCCGCTTCCAAAAAAAGGGTCTAAAACAGTATCTCCAACATTTGATGTTGATAAAATTATTCTAAATAATAATTCTTCAGGTTTTTGTGTTGAATGTGCCTTTTTTCCATTATGCTTAATTCTTTCTTTTCCATTGCAAATTGGTATATGCCAATCACTGCGCATTTGTAAATCATCATTAAATGTTTTCATTGTTTTGTAATGAAAAGTATATTTTGCTTTTTTTATTTTTGATGCCCATATCATAGTTTCATGTGCATTATTAAAACGCGTTCCCAAAAAATTTGGCATCGGATTAGTTTTTATCCATAAAATATCATTTAAAAACCAATATCCCAAATCTTGCATTATCGAACCAACTCTATAAATATTATGATAACTACCAATAACCCAAATTGTTCCATTATCTTTTAAAACTCTTTTACAAGCAATTAACCATTTCCTTGTAAATTCGTCATAAGATTTCATCGAATTGAATTTATCCCATTCGTCAAATACACCGTCAACTTTTGTTTTGTTCGGTCTATATAATTCATTTTTTAATTGTAAATTATAAGGTGGGTCTGCAAAAATCAAATCAACTGATTTTTCAGGAAGTTTTTCAAGAATTTCATAATTCGTTCCTTGAAAAATTTTATTTAAATATTCTGTCATATACATTTTGCAAAAATAACTTATTATCTTTATAATAAAATTTATTTTCCAGAAGAACCACTTTTAATTTTCATATATTTTTGAACATTTGTTGGGTCTATTTCATTTAGAATGCTAAAGACTTGGTTTTTCTCGTCTGGAAAAACGCTTTTATCAGAAAAAATATTTACTAATTCGTCAGATTTAGAAGTTAAAAATGACCTTAGAAAAACTGAACTTGGTTTGTCTCTGTAAACTTGTCTCAAAGTTCTTAAACTTTCAAAAACTTTTGCACGACCACGAGAGGTTTTTTTGCTCATTGCATCTAATCCCAAACGATGATATTGATAAATTGCTCCTCTGATTGGACTTGTAGATTCGTCAAGAATTCCATCTATCAACCAATATCTATTTTTTAAATCCTCATAAGCTTTCCAACCTTTTTTAGAACTTGTTTGTGCATTACTAACTATTGTTAATGCCTTTTGAAAATAAATATCACCTCCTTCAGAAGAAAAAGAATCATAATCCATACCTAAAATAATATAAATATAAAAAGATAAAACAGAAGTTAAATTTGAGGTAAATGTATTTTCATTAAATTCTAATGCTTCAAATTCTATATATTTGAATTGAAAATCTTTGTCCATATGTTTAAATAAAATACTATTATAAGAACTTCCATAAACTGGACGACGTGCAAGAATTTGAATTGTTCCTTCAAATTCATCTGTCATTTGTTTTTCCAGATTAATGATAATACTACATTCTATTCTTTCATCATTATCATAAATATTCTCTGTCCAAACCTTATTATTTATAAATTCATAAATATCCTTTCTTAATGTCTCGAATATTTTTTTATTTGTTCCTTGTATTTTCTGGTGAGAAACTTGTACGCTACAATTTAATTCTTGTGAAAAAGAAATTAATTGATAAAAAAAACAAAAAATTATTAAAATAAATTTTAGCATCTTTATTTTATTATAAAATAATATTTGAAAAAATTTTTCAAATATTATTTTTTAATTCTTATTTTATACCAAAAACTTCTTTTGCACCTTCATAAATTTCCCATTCTGCATCATCAAAAGTAAAATCAATTTGATTCCATCTTGGATGTCCTTGTGTTCTTAATTCTTCTATATTTTCTTTGATATCTTCAAGAACTTTCTTTATCTTATCATTTTCTTGACTTGTTTTCCCTAAAGTATTTACAGCAAGAACAGTTTTTGTTGCGTAAGTATCAACATCATAATTTGCCCATTTATAAGTTCCCGCAGGTATTGTTACTGGACTATAAAATTGAGTCAAACTTTCTTCTTCAATAGGAAGCAATTTAATCTTAGATTTAAAAAAACCCGAAAGCTTTTTTAACTTAGAAACAGGAGCATTTCCAACAAAGAAAAAAGCATCTATTTCTCCATTTAATAATGCAGATAAAGCATCATCAAAAGAAATAGTTATATCTTTCCATTTTACACCAGTTAACTCTTTTACTTTATTAGCTGTAAAATAAGTTCCTTGATGTTTAGTTCCTATTGCAACTTTCTTCCTTTTTAAATCTTTAATTTTATTGATTTTACCATTATTTTTTGCAACAAGATGAATTTCTTCATTTCCAAAAACAAGAAGAGTTCTCATAGACTCTGTAATTTTCCTTGACCTTTTTGACATTTCATCTTCAAATTGTTTTGCTTGCATAACATCAAATTGACAAAAAACTATGTAATGATTATTCCTCTTGCTAAGATTTCTAAAATTTGCCATAGAACCATTAGTAGGTTGCACTTTAATAGAAACCGTAGTAACACTACTTATATCACTTGCAAATTGATAATAAGAACCACCTTCAAAACCAGATAAAATTTCCAATTGCTGAGCTTTTATGGAAAAAAAAGCAAAAAACAAGAAAATAAGCGAAAATAAAATTTTCAAAAATTTATACTTCATTATTTTATTTTTTATAAAATTTTTAATAAATAAAATTTGCAATAATAAATATTTTATTATAATAAAAAAAACGCATTATAAAAAAAAAAATTGTTTTTTTATTATAAAATAATATTTTAAAAAAAATAATATTAATTTAAATTTGTTTCATAATTTTTTTTAAAATTTCTAATTTATTTATTGGCACAACTCCAACTTTTTCACAAACCAAACCTCCAGCGAGATTTGAAATTCTTGCTGTATCTATGAAATTTAAACCAGAAGAAATACAAAGACTTGCAACAGAAATTACTGTATCACCTGCTCCGGAAACATCGGTAACATCTCTTACCTTAGTCGGAATTTGATGATAATCATTTTTATCACAAATAAAAATTCCCAATTCAGATAAAGTTACCATTATATATTTATGTTTGTTTTTTTTCATTAGAACTTGACTTGCCTTAAAAATAGATTTGAAATCATCTTTTTTAATTTCCATTTTTAAACCTTCTTTTAGCTCTTTAAAATTTGGTTTAAAAATAGTAATATTTTTATAATAATTAAAATTTCTTTTTTTTGGGTCTATCAAAATAGGAATATTATTTTCATTCGCAATTTTCACAACTTTTTTTATTAAAAAAGGCGTTATTAAACCTTTATCATAATCTTCAAAAATTACAGCATCTATTTTATTTTTTAATAAAATTTCCTTTATTTTTAAAAAAAATTTTTTTTCTAAATATTTATTTAAATATTCATCTATTTCTTCGTCAATTCTTAGAAGATGTTGATTATGACTTATTATTCTCGTCTTAACGGTAGTTTTTCTATTTTTATTTAAAAAAATACCATCTTTTTTTAAAAAATTTTTTTCCATTAATTCGAGAAAAATTTCAGCTTCATTATCTTTTCCAATAACAGAGCATAAAATAGCTTTTCCTCCGAGAGCTTGAATATTCAAAGCAACATTTGCTGCTCCACCCATACGATTTTCTCTTTTTGTGCTGGAAATTATAGGCACAGGTGCTTCCGGCGAAATACGTTCAACTTTTCCCCATAGATAAGAATCTACCATTACATCACCTATTATTAATATGGTTTTTTGAGAAAAATTTTCAATAATCCTTTTTATTTCTAATTTTTTCATTTTTTTTATTTAAAAAAATTTTTTTAAATAAAAAACATAATTTTAAAAAAAATTATAATTTTTTTAAATAAAAAAAAATGTCTGTTTATAAAGATGTAAAAAAAATTACAACACATGTTTTGCAAGGAATGAAATTGAGAGGCGAAAAAATAGCGATGCTAACAGCTTATGATTATTCCACAGCAAAAATAATAGATTCAACAAAAATTGATGTTATTCTTGTTGGTGACTCGGCTTCTAATGTTATGGCTGGACACAGTTCTACTTTGCCGATTACTTTAGACGAAATGATCTTATATGCCAGTTCGGTTGTTAGAGCAGTTGAACGTGCTTTGGTTGTAGTTGATATGCCTTTTGGAACTTATCAAGGAAATTCAATAAAAGCTCTGGATGCAGCAATCAGAATAATGAAAGAAACGGGTGCTTCTGCAGTTAAATTAGAAGGCGGACTGGAAATAAAAGATTCTGTCAAGAGAATTTTATCGGCAGGAATTCCTGTGATGGGACATTTGGGCTTAACGCCGCAATCAATTCATAAATTTGGAACTTATGCTCTGAGAGCAAAAGATGATGATGAAGCAAAAAAATTAATAGAAGACGCATATATTTTAGAAGAAACCGGTTGCTTTGGAATTATTTTGGAAAAAATTCCTGCAAAACTTGCAAAGCAAGTTTCTCAAAATTTGAAAATTCCAACCATAGGAATAGGTGCAGGTGCAGGAACAGATGGACAAGTTTTGGTGATTAATGATATGTTAGGAATTACGCAAGAATTTTCTCCACGTTTTTTGAGACGTTATCACAATTTAACAGTAGAAATAACAAAAGCAGTTAAAAATTATATTAAAGATGTTAAAACTTTAGATTTTCCAAACGGAAAAGAACAATATTAAAATTTAATGAAGAATGAGGAATGAATAATTAGGAATTTTTTTAATTAAAAAAATTCATGAAATTTTGGCGTTTTTTGAAAAAAAAATTTTTAATTATAAAAATATTGAAATTTTGGACGTTTTTTGAAAAAAAATTTTTTTTAATAATTTAAAAACATTAAAATTTTGGACGTTTTTTGAAAAAATTTTTTTTTTAATAATTTAAAAACATTAAAATTTTAGACATTTTTTGAAAAAAATTTTCAACCTGTACAAACCTAAAATTTTTCAAAAAAATGACAATTTTTTGGGTTTGTATATTGAAAAAATTTATTGAAAAAAAATTTTTTCCAAAA
>NBLL01000040.1:6912-18296 GCA_002084355.1 Bacteroidetes bacterium 4572_128
AATAATTTAAAAACATTAAAATTTTGGACGTTTTTTGAAAAAATTTTTTTTTAATAATTTAAAAACATTAAAATTTTAGACGTTTTTTGAAAAAATTTTTTTTTAAAATTTAAAAACATTAAAATTTTGGACGTTTTTTGAAAAAAATTTTTTTTTAATAATTTAAAAACATTAAAATTTTGGACGTTTTTTGAAAAAATTTTTTTTTAATAATTTAAAAACATTAAAATTTTGACGAATTTTGAAAAAAATTTTTTTTTTAATAATTTAAAAACATTAAAATTTTGGACGTTTTTTGAAAAAATTTTTTTAATAATTTAAAAACATTAAAATTTAATTTAAAATAAAAAAATGCTGTATTAATAATATACAGCATTTTTTTTATAAAATTTTATAAATTAAATTATTAATCCTTATACCAACTGAAATCATAAGCAATAAAAGCTTCTAAAGAATTATTTTCATAATGCGATAAATCTCCTGAATTCATTTCGTAAGCATAACCAACTTTAAATTTACCAAGGTCTGCTCCAAGTGCAAATATCATACTTGCTTTATCTCTATAAGTAAATTGTAACCAAATAACTTTTTTCCAATTTACAGCAATATTGAAATCAAAATTAGAAGGACTGATATAAATATTCTTATATAAAAAAGAAGGTTCTATCATTAAATTTTCACCTACATCTATTTTATAAGAAGCAAAAACAAAATAAGAATCTTTATTTTCATAAGTTTCACTAAACATTTCTGGTAAAGAAGCACCAATTTCCAAATTATTCCAAGTATATCTTAAACCAAAACCAAAACCAAATACTGTTCCGGTATAATATTCACCAGCTTTTTTTATAATATCATCTTGATTACTAGACATAATGTCAGAGTTAGAAACAGAATTATCTTGGAAAATTCCTGATAATCCAAAATGTACATGATGCTCATCTCCCATTTTCAAATCATAAGAATAATTAATAATTCCAGCATTTCTTTGTAATACACCTTTTTGATTTTGCAATAACATTCCTCCTAAACTTACATTTTCGCTCACGTGTCCAGCTAAACCAATAATAGCATTTCTTGGAGAACCGTCAATTTTTCTCCATTGATTTCTAAGATTTACAAAGAACCTATTTTTTTCTATTTCTCCTGTATTTGCAGGATTTATTAAAATTCTATTTATGCCGTATAAAGAACTATTTCCAAGATTTGTTTCTTGTGCGAAAACTTTTCCAGAAAATAAAACAGATAGAAAAAGTATTTGTATTATTATATAATTTTTCATTTTTAATTTTTTTTAATTTCTTATTGAAGATTTAAAAAAATCTCCAATAAAAAAATTTTTATTTATCTTTAAATATTGTTATGAAACCGCTATGAACATCATCAGAACATTCAATAGTATAATAATAAGTATCCGTTGGAAGTGCATCTCCTTCATAAGTTCCGTCCCATTCTTCATTTGCTTTTCCTTCGAAAATTATGCCTCTCCAAGAATTAAAAATCTTTAAATCACAAGCTTTATATTGATTGTAATTTGCAATTCTCCATATATCATTAACATTATCTCCATCTGGTGTAAAACAATTTTCTATTTTATTTACATCAAAATGTTCTGTCATATCAAGAACGTTAATGACAACGGTAGCATTTGCTTCCAATGGATTAGTAAAATCGCCATCTTTCACAATTACATTTAATTCAAATTTATCCTGAGTTTCATAATCTAATTCTGACGAATTTAGAACTGAAATTTCTCCGGTAAAAGCATCTATTTTAAAAACTTGAATATCTCTTTGTCCAATAACATTAGTAGCACTGTCTATAGAAAAAGTCAAAGATTGTCCTTTATCTTCATCTTCTGCGTAAACTATACCTACCGTTGTTCCTTCAAAAGAATTTTCATAAATGTCAAATTCTTCGTTTTCAACAAAAACAGGAGCATCATTTGTATTTGCAACATACAAATTAAATTCTTGTTCAACATTTGCACCTTCAGAATCAGATACTATAACAATAATTTTATTACTTCCTACATATTCATTTGTTGGAGTTCCCGATAAAACATTTCCATTTAAAGATAAAAATTCCGGTAAATTTTCAGTAACACTAAAATTTAATGTTTCATCTTCTATATCTGTTGCACTTAAATTATAAGTATATAAATCATCTTCCAAAGCACTTTCAACTGGAACAGAAGTAAAAACAGGAGCATCATTAACTGGCTCAATTACAAGAGTTAAAGTTTGTGAAAAAGTATTATTTTCGCTTTGACCGTCGTCTGCAGTGATTGTAAATTCCTGAGTTCCATTTGCATTTTCAATAGATGTAAAAATAATTTTTCCTGTAAATTCATTAATTTCTAAATTCACAATATCAGAGATATTTGGCTCTATAGAATAAGTTACATCTTGATTTGTTTCATCTAAAGGAGTATTATTCAAATATAAATTTGTATAAATTTCATTTTCAAAATCTTCATCTGCATCCATATTTGGATTTAATAAAGCAAATTCTGGAGCATCATTTACAGCATTAACATCTATTTTCATAGAATATGAAACACTATAAAGTTCACCGTCAAAAACTTTAAAAGCAAAATTTGCATAAGAAAAATTATTTTCATTTTCTAATGCTAAAAATTTTAATTTTGGAATATCTGATGTTAAAATTTCTTGTGCAAGCACAATATCTTCATTATCATCAATAATATCATTTTCATTATTATCTAAAAATAAATAACCTTTAGTTTCCAAAGCAACAATTGTAATATTTACAATTGGATCTCCATCAATGTCAGAATAATTAAAATCTCCTAATGTAAATGTATAAATTTCATCTTCATTTGCAGTAACCGATGAATTTTGAGCTGTAGGAACAGCATTTGTATTTGTAATTTCTATGGTAAAGTTTTGCTCACTACTTCCTCCTTCGCTATCTGTAACCAAAAGACTAATATCATAAGTTCCAACAATATTATCAGGTGTTCCCGTCAAAACATTTCCCATAATATTTAACCAATTAGGCAAAATCGTAGATGAAGAAAAATCTAAATCTAAATCATTATTCTCGTCATTTGCTTGTAGCTCATAAATATAAAGCTCATTTTGTGGTGCTTCTGTAACTGCTTCCGAAGTAAATATCGGATTTACATTTATTCCAGTTCCTATAACAAATTTATTTAAACTCTCTGCATTTAAAGAAGTATGAGAAATAGTTGCATCGTAAGATACTACAGCAATTGGTAAAAAATGAACATAAATAGTTGTTTCTTCAACTGCCCCTTGAATTGGATCTATTGTAATTTGAGACGTATAAACTCCATTTTCTTCCGTAGAAAGCGTAAATCCATTTGGAGCACTAATAACTAAACTTCCAATTAAATTATTTCCAGAAATATTATAAGTTAAAGTTTCATCATCTAAATTATTATATGATTGTTCACCAAAATTAATTTCATCATCAGAAATATTAATTTCCGGAGCAGGTAATACAGTAACTTCTTCAGAGTAAGTTCCTTCACAACCGTTTGCATTTGTATATGAATAAGTAATTACAAAATTACCAACTTCATTTGGAGTAAATTCATTTCCAGAAATACCATTACCAGAAAATTTGAGTTGATATTGAATTACAAGAACCAAGATTATAAGTGTAAGTTATTTCTTGTTCACCAATTGTGTTTGCTGTAAAGGTATTGTTTACTACATTTTCTCCGGAAAAATATCCATTTGCAGGTGTTGCTTCCAAAGTAACAATTTCTCCTTGACAATAAATTTCATTTAATTCAGTAAAATCAATTTCTAAATTTTCAACAACCTCAACATTTTTCGTAATAAAACTTACACAAGAATTTTCATTTTCATAAGTGTATGTTATACTGTAATTTCCTGCTTCTTCCGGTTGAAATTGTATTCCATTTACGTCAGCACCAGTAAAAAACCCACCTTCTGGGGTCGCACTTAAAGTAGAAGAGCCAACACAATATATATCTTCAACATTCATCTCAACTTCTGTAACTGGAAAAACAGTAACGGTAAAAGTATCTACTATAGTTGTATCATATTCTTGGTAATCATAAGAATACATAATTTCAAAGTCTCCTGCTCCTGCTTCTATAGGATTAAAAATATTTTCATTTATACCAGGACCGCTAAAAATTCCATTAGGAACATTTGTTTCTAAAATTAAATTCTCACCATTTAAACAGACTTCAGAATTTTCATTTGTAATTTTAGCAACCGGATAAATAGAACCATCTTCCATACCAAAACAAAAAATAGGTTGAGCAGTTATGTCTACAACTTCATAATTATTTTCAAAAGACATTTGAGTTATGCCGCCTTTATAAATAAATTTAAAAGTTATTAAAGCACCGTCTTCTATATCTAGTGCAGATCCATCAATATTAAAACTTGCAACACTAATTTTGCCATTTACATCTGTATTTACAAAACCTCTTTTTTCTGAATCAGATATTTCCAAGAAATTTTGATTGTCTTCTAAAGAAACATATTCGAGAACTTCTGTATCATAATTGAAACTCATAGTTATTGCTCCAATATTTGTTAAATTTTCTGCTCTTAAAGAAACAAAAACTTCATCGTTTATGTTTTCAACAATTACATCATCTAATATAAATCTACTGTTGTTGTTTACAACTTCAACTTCATTTGTTGTTGAAAAAATTTGACCATCATGAATAAATTTATAAATTATTTCATGTGTTCCAAGTCCAGCTTCTGAAGGTGAAAAAATATTTCCATTAATTCCGTCTCCTTCAAAAGTTCCGCCTGACATTGCTGGATTAAATTCTACATCGTTTTCAGATAAACAATAACTTTCTTCAAATTCAAAATTAGTATTGATAACAATTTGTTCTACTGTTGTTTCTATATCTGAAAACTCGGAATTATCAAGATCAAAATATAAATTAAAATTATTAGAACCATCAACAATTTTACTAAATTTTAAATCAAATAATTTTGTTACTGTATTATCAATAGTAATCTCTGAATTATACAAAAACCAAGATATTCCAATTCTTCCTTCTCCTGGCTCATTAAAAAAAAAATTACTACTAAATTGAGCATTAAGGTTTATAGTGTTCATAAAAACCAAAGAATTATTATCATACTCAACAAAAAACGTAAAAGCCGCTATAGAATTGAAATTCTCTACCATTACTGGTATTGTAATTTCTTGTCCATTTTCTACAGCTTCACCAAACCACATTTCTGTTGTTTGTGAAAAAATGCTGTTAGAAAAAAACAATGTAAATAAAAATGATAAAAAAAAATTTTTCATAGTTTTTTTAATATTTTTTTCATAAATTTTTAAAATATTTTTTTTTTAAAATACAAATTAATTAAAAAATTTTTTTATATAAAAAAAAATTTTTAAAAAATAATTGTATTTTTAAAACAATTTTCAAATTAAAAAAAAAATTTTTTAATTTAAAAATTAATTTTTTGCAAATTTACAATTTTTTTTTTAAAAAATTATAAAAAAAATAAATATTAAAAAAATTTTGAAGAATTCAATAAAAAAAGTTCTAATTTGTCCATTAGATTGGGGACTTGGACATGCAAGTCGTTGTGTACCAATTATTTATGAATTATTAAATCAAAAATTTAAAATTATTATTGCAGCAGATAATTTACCATTAGAATTTTTGAAAAAAGAATTTAAAAATGTTGAATTTGTAAAATTCCCATCTTTTTATAAAATTTCTTATTCAAAAAAAGTTCCGTTTTCAATAAAATTATTTTTTCAAATTCCTAAAATTATTTTAGGAATTTATAAAGAACATATTTTTCTAAAAAAAATAATTAAGAAATTTAATATTAATATTGTTATTTCTGATAACCGTTTTGGGCTATTTAATAAAAATATTTTTACAATTTTCATCACTCATCAAATTTTGATAAAAATGCCTTTTTATTTAAAGTTCTTGGAATTTCCAATTTATTTTTTGAATAAATACATAATAGAAAAATATAATTTATTATGGATACCAGACAATGAAAAATCACCTTTTTTTTCCGGAGATTTATCGCACAAAAATAAATTGCCAAAAAATGCAAAATTTATAGGCATTTTATCTCGTTTTTCAATAAATCAAAAAAATGCCGATATTTTCAAAAAAAAATTTTTCGTAAAAAAATGCCGATATTTTCAAAAAAAAATTTCCTATAAAAAAACCCCATATTTTCAAAAAAATTTTTTTTATAAAAAAAATGCCGATATTTTCAAAAAAAAATTTTTTTTTAAAAAAATCCCATATTTTCAAAAAAAAATTTTTCAAAAATCAAAAATCAAAAAAATATTAATTATTTTATCTGGAATTGAACCCCAGCGAACTTTACTTGAAAATATTTTAGTTGAAAATTTTAAACATTCTGTTTACGAAATTCGTTTGATAAGAGGAAAACCAAATGAAAAAAAGTTTTTTAAAAGATATAATATTTTGTTTTTTTCACATTTAAAAAGTGATAAAATGAAAAAAATGATAAAAAGTTCTGATTTGATAATTTGTCGTTCTGGTTATTCTTCGGTTATGGACTTGCTTATTTTGAAAAAAAAAGCAATTTTAATTCCAACTCCGGGTCAAACTGAGCAGGAATATTTATCTGAATTTTTAAAATCAAAAAAATTGTTTTACAGTGTTTTGCAAAACAATTTTAATTTTGAAAAAGATTCAAAAAGAATATTTTTTTTCAAAAAAAATCAATTTTTTTTGAAAAAAAATATTTTGAAAAATGAAATAAAAAATTTAAATAAAATTTAAAAAAATTTTTTTATGAAAAATTTAAATGAAATTACTAGGGTATTAGCAATTATTTTAATAATTGTTATTTGTGCAAATAAGGTTTTTTCTCAAAATTCTGGAAGTTTTTTGGAGTTTAAATTGCGAGTTGAATACGAAAAAGAATCTCTAGGAAATGCAAATGTCGATGTATTTCATAATGGGAAAAAAATTAAAAGTTCTAAAACGGATATCAAAGGAATGGTTGAATTTCGTTTTGATTTTAATAAAATTTTTATTTTGGAAGTTTCCAAAAAAGATCTTGTTACTCAAAAAATAGAAATTGATACAGAGTTGCCTACTGGCGTGATGGGAGAATTTACTTATCCTTTTAGAATTTCTATGTTTGATAAAGCTGTTGGTTTAAATACTTCTGTATTGGCAAAACAGTCTATCGCAAGAGTTAAATATCTTGCAGATATGGAAGATTTTGATATAGATGAAACATATACAACTGGAATGTCAAATAAAGTGAAAAAAATAAAGAAGCAATTAGCTACAATAAAAAAAGTAAATTATGATAAAGAAATAAAAAAAGCAGACAAGTATATGGAGAAAAAGAATTATGAAATGGCAGAAAAATCATATTGGAAAGCTTCAGATTTATTAACAAATGAAAGATATCCAAGATTACAAATAACAAAAATTAAGAAACTAAGAAAATCAGATAAAAAAGATGAGGAAAGTTACAAAAATGCAATAGAAACAGCAGATGGTTATTTCAATGCAAAAAAATATGGTATGGCAAAAAAAAGTTATAAAAAAGCTATGACTTATATGCCGAGCGAAAATTATCCACAAGATAAAATAAAAAAAATAAATTCATTTTTCTCATTAGAAGAAAAGGAAAAAAATAAACAATTAGAAAAAGAAAAAGAATATAAGAAAGAAATTAATAAAGGAAATTCTTTTTTGAGAACAAAAAATTTCGAAGACGCAAAAAATTCTTTTCACACTGCATTGAGAATTAAACCAGAATCAAAATATGCAAAAAAAAAATTGAAACAAATTTCTGAATTCTTAGATAATAAAAAAAATAAGAACGAATCTAAAATACGAGAAAGCAAAAAAATTTTATGAAGAAGCGTTAAAAATTAAACCAAGTTCTATTTATCCAAAAAGTAAAATTATAGAAATAGAAAAACTAAATAAAAGTAAAGCTACCATTGATAAAGAATATCAAAATAGTTTTATGACAGCAGAGAAATATGAAAAAGCAGGAAATTATGAACTCGCAAAAAGAAATTACAAGAAAGCATTAGATGTAAAACCTTCTGAAACGCATTTGAATGCAAAAATCCAAACTATGACAGAATTTATAAAAAAACAAAACGATAGAAAAAGTTCTTTAGATTATAAAAGAGCTATGGATAATGGAGATTTGTTTTTTGAAAAAAAGGATTATAGAAAAGCAAAAAGTTTTTATTTAGATGCAAAAAAAATAAATCCAAATAATGCGACAAATATTAATAAAAAAATTAGAGAACTTGATAAATTAATTAAACAAAATGAAAGTAAAGATGAAACAGCAAAAAAGAAAAAAATGAAATATAATATTAAGATGAAATATGCTAATAAAATGCTAAAAGAAAAAAACTATAAATATGCAAAAAAATCTTACAAACAGGCATCAGAAATTTTTCCAGATGAAAAATTACCAAAAGAAAAAATTAGAGCAATTAATAAAATTTTAAGAAAAGGAATTTTAGAAAAAGAGCAAGCAAAACTTTCTAAAGAGAACTATGAAAAATATTTACGTATGGCAGATAGCTCTTTCAGAGCAGAAGATTATGTAAAAGCAAAAAATTTTTATGAGTCTGCAATGTATATTTCATCTGATAAAAATTCTATTAAAATTCGTTTGGATGAAGTTAAAGATATAATTGTTGGAAAAGCAAGAAAAGAAATGATAATAGAAAAAAGAGAGAAAGATTATAAAGCAAAAATGAATCTTGGAGACGAATTATTTGCAAATAGTATGTATGAAGAAGCAAAAGAAGTTTATAAAAAAGCATTGGAAATAATACCAACAAGTCAAGATGCTGTTGATAGAATAGATGAATTAGAACCATTAATACAAAAAAAAATAGCTGAAAAAGAAGAAGAAAGAAGAATGAGTGAAGCATATAATGAAGAATTAGAAAGTGCAAATTCTTTTTTTAAAGAGGAAAATTATTTAGAAGCTAAGTTTTCTTATGAAAGAGCAATAAAAATAAATTCTACATCTTTTGCTAATGAAAGAGTTATAGAGATAAACAATTTATTAATTGCAGAAGAAAACAAAACTAAACAAATGGAATTTTATGATACAGAAGTAAGAAGAGCAGAAAATTCTATAAGAAAAAAAGAATATAAAGATGCAAAAATTTATTATCAAAAAGCATTATTACTTTTAAAAGATAATAAAATTGCAAAAGATAAAATTGCAGAATTAGATATTCTAATAAAAAAACAAAAATTAGAAGAAAAAAAAATAAAAGAGCAAGAAGAAAAATATAATGCTTTTTTTACAAGAGCCAACAGTTTGCTTCTTGCAAATGTTTATGACGAAGCAAAAAAACATTATGAAATGGCTTTAAAAATTAAACCTAAAGAAAAAGTACCTAAGGAAAAACTTGGAATTATAAAAAGAATTTTATCTAAAGAAAAAAAAGAAAAAGAAGAATTTGCTAAAAAAGATGCTTCATACAAAAATTTTATTGCTATAGCAGATGGTTTATTTAATGAAAATTCTTTAAATGAAGCAAAAAGTAATTATATACGTGCTTCAAAAATTAAGAAATATGCGGCTTATCCAAAAGTGCAATTGGAAAAAATACAAAAAATAAAAGATAAACTTAAAGCAAAAGATAGAGATGCTTGGGAGATAGCACAAAGAAAAAAAATGTTAGAAGCAAGAGCAAGAAGAATAAAATTAGAAAAAACAGAATTAGACGAAGCAACAAGAGCGATAGAAGAAGCAAAACGTTATTCTGATTTAGTGAAAAATTATCCAGAAGGAATCACTATAGAAAAAGTTTTAAAAATGGAATGAATATTTCAATTACTGTTTTCAAAAATAGCATAAAACCAGTAGAAGGAGAAGAAGTTTTCAAGGTGAAATAAATTGCTAATATGAATAAAGAATGTGAATTTGAATGAGCATGTCGTAGTGAAAGGCATGCGACTTTCTAACTTTTTAATGAATAATTAAAATTTCGGGTGTTTTTTTAATTTGAAAAATCCGTAAAAAATTGACGTTTTTATTAAAAAATTTTTTTCACAATACAAACCCAAATATATAAAATTATATTTGGGTTTTTTTGAAAAATGCAATTCTTTTATAATAATTTTAAAAATTTAAAATTTCATTTAAACCTATTCCAACTAAGTTTTTTTCTATAAAAATTTCCATTTTTAAATTTTCTTTGAAAAAATCTGTTTCTCCTCCAGTAAAAATTATTTTTAAATCTTTATATTTTCTTGAAAAATTAGAGATATAAGTTTTCGTTTCAAATAAAAAACTATTCTGCACACCACAAATAATTGCTGTTTCACTAGTATTTCCAAATAATTTAGTAAAATTTTTTTTTGATAAATGTGGCAATTTTTTTGTGAAAAAATTTAATGCTTTAAATCTCATTTCCAAACCAAGAGAAATATTTCCTCCAAGATATTGGCTTTTATCGTTAATAAAATCAAAAGTTATTGCTGTTCCGCTGTCTATTATCAAAATATTTTTATTCGGAAAAATAAAATTTCCTCCAACAACAGCAGCTATCCTATCTTTTCCAAGACTTCCTTTTGTTTTATATAAATTTTTAATTGGCAAATTTGTTTTTGCATCAAGAAAAACAAATTTTTTAAAATTATTTCTAATAAATTCTAAAAATAAATTGTCAAAATTCACAACAGAAGACAAAATTAAATTTTTAATAAAAAAATTTTTTTTTAAATTTTGGACATTTTTTTTAAAAAAAATTATATTTTCTAATTCTTTATTTAAAATAGAATTTTTATAAATTAATTTTTTATGCTTATCAAAAACATAAAATTTCATGAAAGTATTTCCAGCGTCTATAATTAAATTCATTTTATTTGTTATTTAATTTAAATCTTCTATAATATTTTTTTTTGAAATATTAAATATATAAATAAATACAGTAAAAAAAGCAAAAATTTCCCTAAGTTTTTCTTTATTTTAATATCTTTTTTTTTTTGCGGATTTTTTAATCTTTTATAATTCCAATAACAGTAAATTCTAATTTATCATCATATTTTATTATTTTTCCAATTAGATTTTTATTTTCAAAATTTTTTTTCTTTTATAAAAGGTAATAAAAAATATCAAATAAATTTTTCTATATGAAAATTAAATTATTTTATCTTTTAAGATACAATTTCAGTTTCTCTGAAAAATATATTTATTCTTACAGAATTTTCAACTATTTTAAGGAATTTTGATTTTATTAAATCAGAATAAATTATTCCGAGCATTGCCCATTTTTTTATGCTTCATTCGAAAAATTCTTTTATATTTTTGTCAAAATTTATTTTATTTATAACAAATAAAAATATTAAAAAAAAATAAACTTTATAT
>NBLL01000041.1 GCA_002084355.1 Bacteroidetes bacterium 4572_128
AAGGACTTTTTCGGTGTAAAATAAAGGAACAAAAATTATTAAAGATATAAATAAGAAATTGATAATCTTGAAATATATGTTCTTTTTTATCATAATTTTTTTTTCAAAAAAAGCAAAAATTTTATTGAAATAAATTTTTTTTTATTGAAATTTATTTCTTAATTTGTAAAAAAATTTTTTCAATATTTTTAAATAAATTTTTTAAAAAAAAAATGGAATTTTATATTTTCTTAATTGGAATTTTATTTTTACTTGCTATTTCAGATTTAATTGTTGGAGTAAGTAATGACGCTGTAAACTTTTTAGTTTCGGCAATCGGCTCAAAATCAGCACCTTTTTGGGTCATAATGACAGTTGCAAGCATTGGTATTTTGTTCGGAGCAACTTTTTCAAGCGGAATGATGGAGGTCGCCAGAAAAGGAATTTTTAGACCGGAGATGTTTGTTTTTTCTGATATTATTATCATATTTCTTGCGGTAATGATAACTGACATTATTCATTAATAAAATTAACAAACAGCGGAGAAAGTTTTTCAGAACTTGGAAATTACATTAATACCGAAAAAGCATTAGCGATTATTTTTGGAATTTTATTGTCTGTTGTTGTGGCATTTTCTGTTGGACTTATTGTTCAGGCAATAACACGTTTGTTTTTTTTTATTTTATTTTAATAAAGGGAGTTAAAGGTGCTTCTTTTATGTCATTAGATGCTAAAATGTGGATAAAAGAAAATTCTTATAAAATTATTCTTATAAGTCTTGTTTTCTGGACAATCGCATTAAAATTATTGGATTTTATTAAAAAATTTAATATTCTTCGTTTTATTGTTATAGTTGGAACTTTTGCATTAGCAATGGCTTTTGCAGGAAATGATCTAGTGAATTTTATAGGTGTTCCATTGGCTGGTTTAAAATCTTTCGAATTATTTAATGCTTCTGGACAATTAGACACAGCTTTTTCTATGGCTTCTTTATCAAAAAAAGTCGAAACACCAACTTTATATTTATTAATTGCTGGTTTAATTATGGTTGTTACACTTATTTTTTCAAAAAAAGCCAGAGGCGTAACAAAAACACAATTAGATTTAGCTCGTCAAGATGAAGGTCAAGAGCGATTTGGTTCATCACTTCTTTCTCGTTCTCTCGTTAGAAGTACGATTTGATCTCGTTAGAGCATCAGTAAATTTAACTGTTGCAAGTATTTTAATAGCATTTGCCACCTCATTAAAATTACCATTATCAACAACTTATGTAACTTTTATGGTTGCTATGGGAACATCGCTCGCTGATGGTGCATGGGGACGAGAAAGTGCTGTTTATCGAATTACCGGAGTAATTTCAATTATAGGAGGATGGTTTCTAACCGCAATAACTGCTTTTACTGTTGCATTTATTTTTGCAAATATTATAAATGCAGGAGGAAATATTGCAATAATTGCTCTTTTAGCTTTTGCTGTTTTTATTATTATAAAAACAAAAAAAATACATAAAAAAAGACAAGAAAATGAGCAAGAAAAAGTTTTAGAAAATGGAAAGGAAATCTCAGAAGAAACTCCGATTTTAGAAAAATGCTCTATAAGTGTAGAAAAAACTTTGAAAAATCTTATTAAAATCTATTCAAATATTTTGGAAAGTCTAAAAAATGAGGACAGAAAAGAACTTAAAAAGATACAAAAAGAAGTTGATAAGTTAAATAGTAAGTCCAAAAATTTGAAAGATAATGTACATAATACAATTAAATTATTAGAAAATGAATCCATAGAAACCGGACATTATTATGTTCAAGTTTTAGATTTTCTTAGGGAAATAGCACATTGTATTAATTTTATTTCGCTTCCTGTTTTGAAACATATAGAAAATAAACATAAAGGTTTTTTAAAAGAACAAATAGATGAACTTTATGAAATTGATAGAAAATATTTTATTGAAAATTAAAAAATTTAGAAAAACTCAACTTAGACGTATTAAAAACGGTGAGCTAAGTACAAGAAATAGTATTTTGTATTTGAACTTTTTAACAGAAACTAAGAATTTAATTCTTAATGCTGTAAATTTATTAAAATCACAAAGAGATTTTATTTTAGAACAAAAATAAAATTTATTATTAAATAATTATTTAAAATAAATATTAAATTTTGCTTATTTTCATTTTTGAAATAAGCAAAATTTTTTATCTTTAATATATCAAGATGAAAAAAATTTTTTATTTTATTTTTTTTTTAAAATTTTTTATTTTAAAATATTAAAAAAAAATGCCAATTTTAAAAAAAAAAATTTTTTATTTTAAAATATTAAAAAAAAAATATACAAATTTTTTATGCTTTTTTAATTTAAATTATTTATTCTAAATTTTGCAAATTTTAATAATAAAATTTTTTCACCAAATTTTTTAAATAGAATTTTTGCTCTTTTATTTGGTAAAACTCCTTCCAAGTTTATAATTTTTCCAAAACCAAAACGCTGATGCTCAATATTTTGACCAATGACTAAATTGTAATTTGTTTTAAATTCAGAAGAATTATCTTCAATTTTAAATTCAGGTTTATCATTAGTAATTTTTCTTAAATTTTGTAATTTTTCTTGAAAAAAATCTTTTTTCGGTCTTTTATTTTTTGGAAAATTATAAATATTTTTTTCCACTTCAACTTTTTCGCCAACAAAATAAATAAATCTACTATTCATTTCGTCAATAAAACGACTTTTTTTTGCATCCATAAATTCACCAAAACGATAACGCAAATTCGTGTAAGAAATAATTAAATTTTTTTCTGCTCTTGTTACACCAACATAAAATAATCGTCTTTCTTCCTCAATTTTAGATTGAGACGAAATAGACATTCCCGAAGGAAATAAATTTTCCTCCATACCAACCAAAAAAATATTTTTAAATTCCAAACCCTTAGAAGCATGAACAGTTAAAAAAGAACTTAAAGAAATATCTTCTTCGTCCTCATCCATAGTAAAATTTTTTATGGCACTTAATAATTCTTCTAAATTTTCATAACGGGAAATTCCTTCTATTGTAGTATTTTTTTTTAATTCATTTAAAATTCCAGTTTTGGAAACTATCAATTTAATAATTTCATAAGCGTCTTTTTTTTTAGATTCTATAGTTAATAATTCTATTAATTTATAAAAAATTTTTATAGAATTTTTCGCTCTGGAATTTAAAAAATTTATTTTTTCTATATTAAAAATTATTTTCCAAATAGAAATATTTTTTGAATTGGAAAACGCTATGATTTTATTAACTGTTGTATCTCCTATTGCACGTTTTGGATAATTAATTATTCTCAATAAAGCCTCTGTATCTTTCTTATTTACGAGAAAACGACAATAAGCAATTATATCTTTAATTTCTTTTCGCTGATAAAAAGACAATCCACCAAAAATTTTATAAGGAATTTTACCTTTTCTTAGTGCTTCTTCGAAAATTCTCGACTGCGCATTTGTTCTGTATAAAATCGCAAAATCAGAATAATTAAATTTCTCTAAATTTTTTATCTCCAAAATATTTGCAACGGTTAAATTTGCCTCTTCACCGTCATTAAAACATTTTACAACTTTAATTTTACTTCCAATTTCATTTTTAGAAAAAACTTTTTTTTTAATTTTTATGCGATTTTTTTTAATTATTTCATTTGAAAGATTTACTATATTTTGCGTAGAACGATAATTTCTTTCCAATTTATACAAATTATAATTTCGTCGCCAACAACACAAATTTTTTTATGGATTGCAGATAATTTTTTAATTATTAAATATTGAGAATAATTAGTATCTTGATATTCATCAACAAGTATAAAATCAAATTTTTTTTGATATTTTTTTAATATATCATTATTTTTAAATAAAATATTTGTTTGCAGTAATAAATCGTCATAATCCATTGCACCAGAAGAAAAACAACGATTAGTATAAGCTGTATAAATTCTCGAGATTTCTGGTCGCCTAGACATTTTATCTCTTTCTAAAAGTTCATTAGAATTTGCGTAGAATTTTGCTGTTATTAAATTATTTTTTGCCGAAGAAATTTTATATAGAACTTCATTTGGTTTATATATTTCTGGGTCTAATTTTAAATTTTTAATAATTTCTTTTAAAAGATTTTTGGAATCTTGATTATCATAAATAGTAAAATCTTTTGGGAAATTAATTTTTTCTGCTTCAAAACGTAAAATTTTTGCAAAAATAGAATGAAAAGTTCCCATCCATAAATCTTTTACAATGTCTTCATCAACAAGTTTCACAACTCTATTTTTCATTTCTTTTGCTGCTTTATTTGTAAAAGTCAAAGCCAAAATCCTATAAGATTTAAAATTTGATTTTAATAAATAAGCAATTTTATAAGTTAAAACTCTTGTTTTGCCGGAACCAGCACCAGCAATTACAAGAGAAGAATTTTGTATATCTTTCACAGCATTTTTCTGAACACTATTTAATTCTTGTAAAAAATCTATCATTTTTATATATTTTTTTTTTGCAAGATTATTTTTTTTTATAAAAAAAAATTTTTTCAAAAAACGATAAATTTTTATGATTTTTCAAAAAAAAATCTTTTTCCAAAAACGATGAATTTTTATGATTTTTGAAAAAAATTTTTTCCAAAAACGATGAATTTTTATGATTTTTTATAAAAAAAATTTTCCCAAAAAATGATGAATTCTTATGATTTTTGAAAAAAAATTTTTTCCAAAAAACGATGAATTTTTATGATTTTTTATAAAAAAAAATTTTTCCAAAAAACGATGAATTTTTATGATTTTTGAAATCAAAAAAAAATTTTCCAAAAAACAATGAATTTTTATGATTTTTGAAAAAAAATTTTTTCCAAAAAACGATGAATTTTTATGATTTTTTATAAAAAAAATTTTTTCCAAAAAACGATGAATTTTTATGATTTTTTATAAAAAAAATTTTTGATTTTTTATAAAAAAAATTTTTTCCAAAAAACGATGAATTTTTATGATTTTTTATAAAAAAAATTTTTTTCAAAAAACGATGAATTTTTATGATTTTTTTGAAATTAAGGAACAGCAACTAACAAAGAATGTTTTTGCACTTCTAATTCAATATTTTTAGAAATATTTTGTGCTTCGCCGTCTATGTGAATTTCTATTTTTTTATCGTTTAAAAATGTAATTTTTTTTTCTTTAAAACTTCCCCAATATTTAGAATGAAAAATTTTTTTTGAAAAAAACATATAAGAAATTTTAGGAATTTCCCAAAAAGGAAACTTTTTTAAAAAGCAAATATCTAAAAAACCATCATCAATTTTTGCATAAGGAGCGATAAAAACATTATTTCCAAATTGAGAAGAATTTGCAAAACTTAACATAAAAGCATTTTTTTCAAAAATTTTTTTTCCGATTTTGAAGCGAAATTTTTTATTTTTTGAATAAAAAAATTCTTTTATTGTTAATTTTACATAATTATAAAATCCTCTTTTTCCTAATTTTTCAAATTGATGAGCAATCCTCGCATCAAAACCAATTCCCGCAACATTAACAAAAATTTTATCATTAATTTTTACGCTATCAACTTTTTTTAAAGAAAAATTATTAAATAAAAGAATTGCTTTTTTTAAATTTAATGGGATTTTCAAATGTCTTGCAAAACCATTTCCCGAGCCTGCAGGAATAATTCCCATTATAGTTTTAGAAAAAATTAAACTTTGAGAAACTTCATTCACAGAACCATCGCCGCCAACAATTACAATAATATCTAATAAATTCTTATATTTTTCGCTAATTTCGAAAGCGTGAAAACGATATTTCGTATATTCAATTTTCACAGAAAATTTAGATTTATCTAAATTTTCTGATATTAATTTTTCTATAATTTTCTGTTTTCCTATTCCAGAAATAGGATTAATAATAAACAATATTTTTTTTCTCATAAAAAATATTATAATTTCAATTTTTTTCTAATATCTTTTGGAATGGCATCTTTATGAACCATAATTGCAACGGTTTTTAATTTTACATATTTCTCAGAAATATATAATTTCCCACCAAAATCATTACTTTCTGTCCCCCAAGAATTTTTTGTAATAAAATATTTTTCATCTTTTTCATCTTTTGCCATTCCAATTATATGCATTAAATGGTCATCTGTTGTTAGATAAGAATCGAAAGTTTCTTGTCTTTTTTCCTGATTAATATTTTGTTTTTCGTCTTTTAAATAAGCAATTCCTTCGCATGCTCAAATTTTTTTTCACTTACATCACCGTCCCAATCTATGGAAAAATTATTTTCTAAGGCATAATAAAAAACTCTCATTAAATCATCTATTGGAAGATTGTAATAATAATTATCAGACCAATTATCAGGAATTTCTAAATTAAATTTTTCATAAAATTTATGATGAGAATAAGATGTTAGCTCAACATAATCATCTGGATTAAAAGCAATGACTTCATTCATAAAACTTAATGGCGTATATTCCTTGTTTTCATAAATAAATTTTTCCGGAATTTTACCTAAATAAATATCTAAAATAGAATTTGTTAATTCTTTCCATTTATTTGTTATTTTTCTTTTTTTAATTATAGATTTTAAAGACGCATCTAAAATATCAAACATCTCTGTATGATTATGAATTTTAGAACCATCATTTAAACCTTTGTAAATTTGCTCAGGCACCAAACCATAATTTACGGAAACATTTACAAAATCGTGAGCTTGACCACCTTCGGAAAAATTCGATTTACCGTGTAAACGAATAAATTTTTGAGCTTTATCAAAATAACAATGGCGAACAATATAAATTTCTGATAAATCATGTTCACCTTTTCCCATACGTAAAGCTTCTGTTTCTACAAAAGAACAAGTCGCAAAACTCCAACAAGTACCACTTCTTCCTTGATTTTTTACCGAAGTAGTTTTCACCTCATTAATTATTTCAAATTTTTTCTTATCTTTTTTTTCTTGTGAATTGCAAGAGAAAAAAATTAAAAATAAAATTACAAAAACATACAATTTTTTCATATCTAAATTTATTAAAATTTTTGTAATTATAAGGAAAAATTAAAAAAAATGGTGATTTTTTGAAAAATTTTTTTTTATCATTTTTATAATAATATTTTTTTATAAAAATTATTAATTTTGCAAAAAGCAAATTCAAAATGAAGTTTTTTTTTATTTTATTTTTAATAATTTTGTCAAATAATTCTTGCAAAAGCAAATAGAATGTTTGAGCATTATGAATATTCTATGGCGATTAAACATTATGAAAATTTTTTGAAAAAGAATTCTGATAATACAGAAGCAATACGAAGACTTGCAAAATCTTATGAAAAAGTAAATCGTCCAATAGATGCAATTTTTTTATATGAAATTCTTTTGCAATCTCCGGCTGCAATTCCAGAAGATTTTTTATCTTATGCAAAAGTTTTGAAAACAAATAAAAAATATATAGAATCTCAAAAATGGTTCAAAAAATATTTGTCTTTTTTTCCAAAAAACAGGGAAGTTTTAAAAGAAATTGACATAGAAGAGATAAAAACTTTGCAAAAAAAATTAGAAAATAAAAATATAAAAATTCGTAATTTAAATATTAATACTCCGTTTTCGGAATTTTCGCCTGCTTTTTATGCGGCTGGACATCAGAGCCTTATTTAGATTTATTTTTTGCTATGCAAAAGGAAAAAAATGAATTTTTTAAAGTTAAAAATTTCTCAAAAAAAATCAATACAGAATATCACGAAGGTCCAGCAACTTTTACAAGGAATAATAGAAGAATTTATTTTACAAGGAATAATTTTAAAAAAGGGAAATTGATTTTTTCTGATAAAAAAGTTAATCAATTAGAAATTTTTGTTTCTCAATTGATTGGAGACGAATGGACAGAAGCAGAATTATTTACTATTAATGATAAAAATTATTCCATAGGACATCCAACGCTTTCGCATAATCAAAAATTTTTATTTTTTGTTTCTGATGCTCCTTGGGATGGAGCGATGGGAGGAGCAGATATTTATGTTTGTAAAAAACTCGGGGCAAAATGGACGCAACCAAAAAATCTCGGACCAAAAGTAAATACTAAAGGTGATGAATTATTTCCGTTTTTTCATAAAGACGGAGTTTTATATTTCTCTTCTAATGGACATGGAGGTCTTGGTGGTTTAGATATTTTTATATGTAAACACGATGGTTACAGGGCAAGTTTGCCGATAAATATAAATCAGATTTATCCTATAAATTCTTCTTATGATGATTTTAGTTTCATTATTAATGATAAAAAAGAGCATGGTTTTTTTGCGTCCAATAGGTTGGGAGGAAAAGGTGGTGATGATATTTATTATTTTGAAAAAGATGAATCAGCTTTGATAAAATTAAAAGGTTTTGTTTATGAAGAAGAAACGGGAATTCCTATAATGAATGCAAAATTAGTTTTAATGGACATTGCTAAGGGAGAAAAAATTTCCAACACAAAAGATAATGGAAAATTTGAGTTTCTAATTGAGCCAAATAAAGATTATCAATTGGTTGTCAGTAAATTAGATTATAAAACAAAAAAAATTGTTTACCTTTCTTCTGATTATAAAAATGTTGAAGAACCATTTTTAAATATTCCATTAGAAAAGGGTTTTTGGTTACATTTAGAAGGGAAAGTTGTAGATGAAATTACTCGTGAAGGAATAGAAAATGCACAAATTAATGTTTTTAATAAGACTTATAATTTAAGAAATGCTTACACTTCTAATTTGAAAGGTGCTTTTAGTTTTGCATTAGATCCAGATTGTATTTATGATTTTGAAATTAGTAAAGATGGCTATTTCACAAAAAACGAAAGTCAAATTTCAACTTATGGAAAAAGAAAAACAGAAACGATTTATCACGAAATAGTCTTGGCACTAAGAAATTTAAAAATGGGGAGTTCATTTGTTTTAAATGATATTTATTATGATTTGAATAAATGGAATTTGCGTTCTCATTCAAAATTAGAATTGGATAAAGTTGTAAAATATTTGAAAGATAATCCTCATATTACAGTTGAACTTGGTTCTCATACAGATTCAAGAGCAAGTGAAACTTATAATTTAAATTTGTCTCAGAAAAGAGCTAAATCAGCAGTTAATTATATAATTTCAAAAGGCATTAAAAAAAATAGAATATCGGCGAAAGGTTATGGAGAAACAAAATTAAAAAATCATTGTAAAGATGGAGTAAAATGTACAGAAGAAGAACATCAAGAAAATAGACGAACAGAAATAAAAGTTATAGGATTTTAAAAAAAATTTTTTTTTAATAGAAAGTTTCAAAATAAAAAATCATTAAAAAATTGACGAATTTTGAAAAATTTTTTTTTTATTCAAAATAAAAATCATTAAAAAATTGACAATTTTTGATTTTTAATAATTTTAAAATTATTAAAAAAATTGACGAATTTTAAAAAAATTTTTTTTTTTCAAAATAAAAAATCATTAAAAAATTGACGAATTTTGAAAAAATTTTTTTTTTATTCAAAATAAAAATCATTAAAAAATTGACAATTTTTGATTTTTAATAATTTTAAAATTATTAAAAAAATTGGCGAATTTTAAAAAAAATTTTTTTTTTCAAAATAAAAAATCATTAAAAAATTGACGAATTTTGAAAAAATTTTTTTTAATTCAAAATAAAAATCATTAAAAAATTGACAAATTTTGATTTTTAATAATTTTAAAATTATTAAAAAAATTGGCGAATTTTTTTTATAAAAATATTTTAAATATTTGTAATTTCAAATTAAAAAAAACATAAAAAATTTTTTTTTTAATTTGAAATTTTTAATAAATTGTAAATTAAGTACTTATAATTTTTTTTGCAAAATTTCAAAAACTTATATTTTTTTATTTATAAATAATAAATAATTTTGTTTTTATATTACAAATATTAATAAATAAAAATGGTAATTGCAGGAAAAAATAATAGTCAAACTTACCTCGAAGAAGAGAGAAAATATACTTTATCACCTGAGTATGGAAAAAAACCACCTCAGGCAATAGAGTTAGAAGAGGCAGTTTTGGGAGCTATTTTGCTGGAGACAAATGCCATAATAGAAATTATTGATGTTTTAAAACCAGAAAGTTTTTATAATGAAAAAAATAAAATTATTTATCAAGCCGCTTTAAATTTATCCAGAGAGTTAAAACCTATAGACATATTAACAGTATCAGAAGAATTAAAAAAATTAAAAAAATTAGAAATTGTCGGTGGATATTATTATATTTCATTTTTAACTTCGAAAGTTGCTTCGACAGTACACATAGAATATCACGCAAGAATCATTCAACAAAAATTTATTCAAAGAGAATTAATACGAATAAGTTCACTTATTCAAGAAAAAGCTTATGATGAAAGTATAGATATAGATAATTTATTAGATTTTTCTGAAAAAGAATTATTTAATATTACAGAAGGCAATATAAAAAAAGAAACAGCAAAAATAAATATCATTTTAGATGAAGCAATACAATTAATAGAAGAGGCAAGCAAAAGAAAAGAAGGTTTAAATGGTATTCCTTCGGGTTTTACAGAATTGGATAGGATTACTTCTGGATGGCAAAATTCAGATTTAATAATTATTGCTGCTCGTCCTTCCATAGGAAAAACAGCTTTTGCACTTTCTATGTTGAGAAATATTGCCATAAGTCATAAATTGTCTGTTGCGATGTTTTCCTTAGAAATGTCATCTGTTCAATTGGTTAATCGTTTGATTATTAGCGAAACAGAACTCGCTTCGGAAAAAATTAAAAATGGTAAATTACAAGCATTTGAATGGGAACAATTGAATATGAAAATAAAAACTCTGGAAGAAGCAGATATTTTTATAGATGATACACCTTCTATGAGTATTTTTGAATTAAGAGCAAAATGCAGAAGGTTGAAAGCAAGAAATGATGTAAAAATTATTTTAATTGATTATTTGCAATTAATGAATGCGGGAACAGATAACCGTTTTGGAAACCGTGAACAAGAAGTTAGTATTATTTCAAGAGCCTTAAAAGCACTGGCAAAAGAATTAAATATTCCAGTAATTGCTCTTTCCCAATTAAATCGTTCTGTAGAAACTCGTTCTGGTGATAAAAGACCACAGTTGTCAGATTTGCGAGAAAGTGGAAGTATTGAACAAGATAGCGATATGGTTTTATTTATTCATCGTCCTGAGAAATACGGTTTGACAGAAGATGAAGATGGAAATTCTACCAAAGGTCTTGCAGAAATAATTATTGCAAAACATAGGAATGGAGCAGTTGGAACAGTTAATTTAAAATTTACAGACCATCTCGCAAAATTTACTGATTTTGAATCCACTGGAATAGACAATTTCGATGAAAATATTAGTTCTAAAATGAACGAAGATTTCGAAGATATAAATATTCCTGAAAATAACGACAACTTTAATTTAAATAATTTTGAGTTCGAAAATCCACCGTTTTAATATGAATTTTTAATTAGGAATTTGAATGTTTCAATTAAAAATTAAGGAAATTTTAAATATTTTAATTTCAAAATAAAAATTTTTTTTCCAAAAAACCCAATTATTTTAATGAATTTTATAAATTAAAAAAAATTTTTTTTTCAAAAAACCAATTATTTTAATGAAATTTATAAATTAAAAATTTTTTTTCCAAAAAACCCAATTATTTTAATGAATTTTATAAATTATAAAATTTTTTTCCAAAAAACCCAATTATTTTAATGAATTTTATAAATTATAAAAAAATTTTTTTTTCAAAAAACCCAATTATTTTAATGAATTTTATAAATTAAAAAAAATTTTTTTTTTTCAAAAAACCAATTATTTTAATGAATTTTATAAATTAAAAAAATTTTTTTTTTCAAAAACCCAATTATTTTAATGAATTTTATAAATTATAAAAAATTTTTTTTTCAAAAAACCCAATTATTTTAATGAATTTTATAAATTATAAAAATTTTTTTTTCAAAAGACCAATTATTTTAATGAATTTGTAATTTACAAAAAATCGAAAAATCAAATTTTTAAATTCAAAAAAAAAATCCAGTTTTTAATAAAACTGGATTTTTTTTTAATTTATTATTAATTTTTTTACTTTATCTCCAATTTTTAAATAATATATTCCCTTTTGAAAATTAGAAATATCGAATTCTTTTTTATAAGAATTTTTAACAATTTTTTCAGAAATAATTTTTCTTCCAAAAGCATCATATTTTCTAATTCTATAGAAAAATAGGAGTTACTTGGATTTGGATAAACAGAAAAATTAAATTTTGAGTTTATATTTTCTATAGCATCTGGCGGAAATATATGAATTTTTTTTAATAAAATATTATTTTTTTCATTTAACTCTCTAATTTCTTCATTCGCATCAACAAATAAAATTAAATACCAATCACTTTCTTCGTCAAGATATGGAATAGCTATTTCTGTATTTTCTTTGGAAATGCTATCATTATTCAATTTAGAAACTAAATCAGCAGCAACTTCTATATCCTCAGAAAAATCTAAAATGTTATCTTTTGATAAATAATAAATTAATAGACAATTTTCAGAGATAGTATCTCCAATATTTTTTATATCACAAAAAATTTCAATTTTTTCATTTGCATATATTTCTTCGTTAGAAGGTGTAAAATAAAAATTTTGAATTTCTAAATCAGGAAGAGTTGTTGTTGATAAATGAAAACTTACAAAAAACATATTATCACTCTCATTACTTTCAATGATTTGATTTTCAATGTCGATAATAGCAATAATAAACCAAACTCCAGAATCTAAATTTAAAGGTATTGTAAAATTTATTCCACTATTAAAAATTTCATTTACACCTAAAGAATTAATTGATAATTCATCTAATAAAATGTCTGTTTCATTTTCAAAAATAAAATTATTAGATAAATAAAATTGTATATCACTTGCATACGATTCTCCTATACCATAATTTGCTATTTCAAAATTTATATTTATTTCTCCTCCGATATTTATCTCGTTCGGAAACAAACTATATGAATTAAATATTAAATTTGGTATTTGTGATGTTTCATCTAAAACAGTAAATTCTAATGAAAGAAAATTATTATTTTCATTACTTTCAGAGATTTCATTTTCATGGTCAATAATTAATAAAATAAAATAGTCTCCATTTAAAGTTGTTTCTGGAATATCAAAATTCACTATATTCATTTCTAAAACTTCTTCTGCTTCTAAATTATCTATATCTTTTTGATGAATTAATAAATCATTTTCATCTAAGCTTGCATTTTCAGAAAAATAATATTTTAAATTAGTATTTCCAGAATTAGTATTTCCATCATTATTTAATTCACAATTAATATATATTGTTTGTCCAGCCGATAAATCTGTAGGAGTTACTAATGCATTTATTATTTTTAAGTCAATTTCATCTATAAGAATATCCAAATATTCAGAATTATTTTCTTCATTAGTTTCTTCTACTTGCTCATTTGCATCAACAATTGCTATTATTTTCCAATCTCCTACATTGATAAATGATGGCATCATTAAATTAATTTCTCCTTCTTCTTCTCCATAAGCATATAAATTTTCAATAGTAACACTTCCCATAGGAATATCAGAATTACTAAATTCATTATCTTCCGATAAATAAAAAGCTAATAAATTATTAGGAACTAATCCATTTCCTAAATTTTTAATTGTGTAATTTACATTTGCATATTCTCCTAAGCTGACGTTAGAATTTTCTAAAAAAAAATTTGATAATGTTAAATCCTTAGTACTTTCTAAAATTGAAATAGATATAAGATACAAATTATTATTTTCATTTTCTTCTTCTACAAAATTATCATTATCAACAACTAAAAATAAATAATAATTTCCAGCATTTATTTCGGGAATGTTAGAATTTATTTCATAAAATAAAATACTATCTTTTTGTAAAGAATCTACAAAAACATTATTTAATAAAATATCATCATTTTCATCAAAAATATTATTTTGAGAAATATACATTTTTAGATAAGTTGTATCAGAAACAATATCTCCAATGTTTTTAACATTACATGACAAGTTGAAATTATCTCCATTATAAAAAATTTCATTATCTAAATTTACATTTTCAATAATTAAATCAGAGAAAAGTTCGCTTATATGAATTTGATAAAAAGCAGAATTATTGTTTTCATTTTCCTCTGTAATATTTTCATTTTCATCAAGAACAATTAACAAATAATAATTTCCTGTGTCACTTTCAGGAATGTTTATAATTTCATTTTCGAAAAAAATATAATCATTTTCTTCAATTACTTGTAAAGCAAAATCATTTAAAATTAAATCCTCATCATCAAATAAACTATCTTGCGATAAACAATAAACAAAATTTGTAATTCCGCTTTCTAAATCTCCAAGATTTTGAATCTCAAAAGAAAAATTAATTTCTTCGCCTAAAAAATACTCTTCATTATTTAAAATAAAATTTTCTATATTCAAATCTGCTTTCGGTTCATTTACAAAAATTTCGTAAAAAGATAAATTATTTTCTTCATCACTTTCAATAATAACATTTTCATTATCTGTTTTCAAAATAATATAATAATCTCCTTCGATAGTTCCATTTGGAATTGTTATTTCAATATCATTATAAAATGCAGTGTCTTGCGCATTTAAAATATCTGTTTCTACATCTAACAAAATTATATCTAAATCTTCTTCGAAATTTTCGTCTTCTGATAAATAAATACTTGTTTTAAAACTTTCTACATTTGTACTTCCTTGATTTACAATTTCATAATTAATTAAAATATTTTCATTTACATTTATAGTATCATTATTTGTATTAACATTTTGAATAACAATATCTGGGTTTGTTGGAATAATATAAAATTCTACAAAATCAATATTATTATTTTCATTTTCTTCATTTAAAGAATTTTCTTTATCCAAAATAAAAATTAAATAATGAACTCCTGAATTTATAACTTCTGTAATTGTAAAAAATTGGTTTATAGAACTTATGAATTCATTACTGTTAATAACAGGAACTTCTAAACTATCAATTAATATATCATTATCATCATAAATATTATCTTCAGAAAGGAAATATTTTAAATTTGTAATTTCACTATTTATAAAACCAATATTTTTAATATCAAAAGAAAGATGAACTTCATCAGCAGGTAAAAAATTTGTATTATATAGAATTTCTAAATTTTGTATTACTAAATCAGATTTCGGTATGTTTATATAAATTTGATAAAATTGTATATTATTTTCATTATTTTCGCTATCTATTTCAGATAAAAAATCATTAATTAAAATTAAATAATAAATTCCTTCTGTTGTATCTGGCATATTGAAATTTCAAAAGAAAAATCTTCATCGTCATAAATTAAATTTTCAGAAAGAAAATAATGAATTTCACTATCATTAGCAATGTCTTCTGAACCTTGATTTATGATTTCTAAATTTAATAACATAATGTCATTTATATTTACAGTGTCATTATTTGTTGTTATATTTTGTATTAATAAATCTGGTTCTGTTGTATTAATGGAAATTAATACAACAGAAGTATTATTTGTTTCATTTATTTCTTCAACAAATTGAATTGGGTCTAATGAAATAATTAAATAATAATCTCCGGCAGAAATAGCGTCAGAGATATTAAAATTATTATTGTTAAATTCTAAAAAGCTTTCTCCATTTAAAATTCCAAGATTTTCATTTGATAAAATAATATCTTCAGGACTAACATTATTATCTTGTGATAAATAATAAACCATGTTAGTTTGTGAACTTGATTTATCGCCATTATTTTGAACTTCAAAAGAAAAATTTATATCTGAACCAATAAAGACATTTGAATTTTCAATAACAAAATTATTTACTAGCAAATCACAAACTGGAATATGAACAAATATCTCTACAAAATTCATATTGTTTTCTTCATTATTTTCAATAATTGTATTTTCGAAATCTACAATAGCAAAAATATAATAAATTCCTTCGGGAATATTTGTTGGAATATTTAAATATTGATATATTTGTACGGAAGTTAAAGCTTCTATTTCTGTATTTTGTAAACTAGCCATACTAATATCGTCATTACTAAATATACTGTCTTCTGATAAAAAAAAGTTTGTATTAGAAGCAGAAGCATTTCCTGTTCCCCAGTTTGCAAATTGATAAAATAAATTAAGATCTTCTCCAATATTTATTGTGTCTGTTGTATTGAAAACACTTATATTGGGAATTAATAAATCTGGATTATCTGGTAAAATTTCAAAAGAAAAATTCTGTCATACTAATAGATAAATATACAGATGCTTCTATATTATTACTTTCTGAAGCAAGGATATTTTCATTTATTAATGTTTTTCCTTTATAAGTATCTTCGTCATCAAAAATTATGTCATCGGACAAATAATATTTGACTCTACTTGAATTTGCTATTCCATCACCTTGATTTTTTAAATCGTAGGCAAAATAAAATTGTGAACCTCCTAAGGCAGAATTTGTTTCTGTAATAATATTTTCAATAATTAAATCTGCTTCTTGCGTATAAGTATCATTAATTATTAAAATAGTAAATAAAATTAAAAATAAATTTTTCATTTTTGTAAAATTTTTTGATATAAATATATTATTTTATTTCAATTTCTTTGCCAAACTTCATTAAAAAAAAATTAAATAGAAATATTTTTAAATGTTTTAAAAATGTAATTTTATAAAAATTGATTGTTTTGGAGAAAATTGCTATAATTAGAATGTATTTAATTTCAAAAATATCTTTACAAATTTAAAGATGAACTTTTAAAACATTTTGGAAAGCAATTAAAAAAAATAGATTTAAGAAATCTTTAAAAAAATATGAATTTGTTAAAAAATATTACTGTACAAACCCAAATATATAAAATTATATTTAGGTTTTTTTGAAAAAATCAACATTAAGCATTTTTTATTTTGAAAATTAAAAAATTTTTTCAAAAAAAATGCCAAAATTTTAATAATTTTTAATTTCAATTAAAAAAAAATTTTCAAAATTCGTGAAAATTTTAATGTTTTTTAATTTCAAATTAAAAAATTTTTTTCCAAATCGTCCAAAATTTTAATATTTTCTAATTTTAAATTAAAAAAAAATTTTTCAAAATTCGTCCAAAATTTTAACATTTTTAAAATTAAAAAAAAAATTTTTGAAAAAATGACGAAATTTTTATAATTTTATTTTTAATAAAAAAAATTTTTCAAAAAAACGCCATTTTTTTACGAATTTTTAAATTCAACTTTTTTTTGAAATTTACAAAAAAAATATAAATTCTATTTATATACAAAATTAAAAAAAATAACGTTTTTATAAAAAAAATTTATTTTTGAAAAAATTTTTAATTTTGTATATAAAAATGAAAAACCTAGATAAAAATTTTATTTTTTTGATTTTATTTATTTTTTTTATGTCTTGTTCTACGAAAAAAAATAGATTTACAAGTAGAACTTTTCATAATACCGTTGCAAAATATAATGTATATTTTAATGGAAAAGAAAGTTTTAAAATTGGAAAAAATAAAATAGAAGACGCATTTCAAGATAATTATACAACTGTATTGCCAGTTTTTGTATATGGAAAAAAATCTATTAAAGATTTAGCCGTTTCTGATATGGATAAAACAATTAGAAAATGTTCTAAGGTTATAAAAAAACATTCTATAACTGTAAAACCTAAGAAAAAAAGCGGTTCGCTGAGTAAAAGAAAAAAAGCATTTTATGATAAAAATGAATTTTGTAAATGGGTAGATGATTCTCATTTCCTCATGGGAAAGGCACATTTTTATAAACACGATTTTAAAAAAGCAGAAAAATCTTTTAATTATATATTAACAGAATATGCTTATGAAGAAATTAAATATGATGCTTTAATTTGGTTAGCAAGAACTTACAATGAAACAAAAAGTTTTACAAAAGCAAAAACAACATTAGACATTTTGACTGATGATAGAAAAATGCCGAAAAAATATAAAAAAGATTTTTTAATAACTTATGCCGATTTCTTTTTAAAACAAAGAAAATGGGAAGAGGCAATTATAACTTTGAAATCTTCAATAAAAGAAACGAGAAAAAGAAAATGGAAAGCACGATATAAATTTATACTGGCACAAGTTTATCAAAAAATAGAAGAATACAAAGAAGCTTTTGAATTATATAAAGATATTAGTAAAATGAACGGTGTTCCTTATGATATGGTTTTTAATGCAAAAATAAACAGTGCAGTTTCTTTTGATGTTGGTTTAGGAAACAGTGCAGAAATGAAAAAACAATTAAAAAAAATGTTAAAAGATGAAAAAAATATTTCCTACAAAGACCAGATTTATTTTGCTATGGCAAATATTTTTTACAAAGAAGATAATGAAGAAAAAGCAATTGAAAATTTTAAAATGTCTGCAAAAACAAGCATAGAAAATGATAATCAAAAGGCAGCTTCTTATCTTGCTCTGGGAGATATTTATTTTAAAAAGCCAAATTACGCAGATGCACAATTTTATTATGACAGTGCGATGACTTATTTAGAAAAAAATTTTCCTGATTATGACCAAATAAAATTAAAAACAAAAAATCTTAACGAGTTAATAAAATATGATAAAATTATTAATTTTCAAGACAGTATGCAAGTTTTTGCTAATTTAGACGAAAACACAAGAAACGATTTAATAGACAAAATTATAGAAAGAGTTATAGAAGAAGAACAAGAAAGAAAACTTGCAGAAGAAGAAGCAAAATCAAGAAATAATGACCAATTTTTTGACCCAGCATTAGCGGCACAAAACAGAAATAGTAACAGAGGCGGAAAAGGAAAATGGTATTTTTATAATCAACAGTCTATCCAATTTGGAGAAAGTGAATTTTCAAGAAAATGGGGGAAAAGAGAATTAGAAGATAATTGGAGAAGAAAAAATAAAGCAAGCACAACAGAATTAAATGATGAAGAAGAATTAGAAGAAGAAACTCAATTAGCAATTACAGACATAAAAACACCTGAGTATTATTTACAATTAATGCCTTTAAATGACAGTTTAATGAAAATTTCTCATAAAAAAATTAAAAATTCTTTATTTAAAATGGGAAAAGTTTATAAGAATAAATTATTAGATTATAAAGCAGCAGTAGAAACTTTTGAAAATCTGAACATTCGCTATCCAGAAAATTCTTATAAATTAACTTCTATTTATTATATTTATCAATCTTATGTCTCTTTAAAAGATAATTCTAATGCTAATTTTTATAAAACAAAAATTATACAAGATTACCCAAAAAGTAAATATGCGAGAATGTTTACTAATCCAAATTTTTGGGAAGAATTAAAAGAAAGAGATAAAATTGTAAGTAAATTATATACGGAAACGTATAATTTTTACAATTCAAAAAATTATCAAAAAGTTATTAAAAATTGTAAAAATGCAAAATATGAATATCCTGATTCTGATTTAATTCCAAAATTTGATTTTTTAAATGCTTTGGCTTTTGGAAAAACAAAAAATAATGAAATTTTAAAACAATTATTAATAAAAATTGTAAATAATTATCCAGAAAGTGATGTTAAAAAACCTGCAGAAGAAATGATAAATTATTTAGAAAACGATGCTTTAACAGATGAAGAAAGAGCAACACGTTTGTATAAATATAATGCAAAAAGTCTTCACTATTATTTTGTTATTTTGAAAAATAGTAAAAAAATCGACGTAAATTCGTTAAAATTTAATTTTTATGATTTCAATTCTGATAATTATAAAGAAACAGATTTCAAAGTTAGTTCTCTTGATTTTAATAAAAAATTCAAAATTATAACTATAAAAACTTTTGATAATAAAGATGACGCAATGTCTTATTATGGAGAAATATTAGAAAATAATAAAATTTTTGGTAAGATTAAAAAATCTGAATATCAACAATATATTATTTCGGCAGAAAATTTTGAAGTTTTTTATAAAGATAAAGTTAGAATTACTTATAAAGTTTTTTTTGAAAAATATTATTTAAAATAAATATTTATAAAAAAATGGTTTTTTCTTCATTAGATTACTTAATTATTGGTTTATATTTTATTGTAAATATTTCTATAGTTATTTATGTTTCCACAAAATCAGAAAATAGAAATAACTTTTTTTTAGGTGGTAGAAAGTTGCCTTGGTACATAGCAGGCACAAGTATGGTTGCTACAACTTTTGCTGCTGACACACCTCTTGCTGTTACAGAATTAGTTGCTGAAAATGGAATAGCAGGAAATTGGTTATGGTGGAATATGTTATTTGGCGGAACTATGACGGTTTTCTTTTTTGCTCGTTTGTGGAGAAGAGCAGGAATTTTAACAGATGCAGAATTTGTTGCAATACGTTACAGTGGGAAATCCGCTAAATTTTTACGAGCATTTCGTTCCATTTATATAGGAATTTTTATGAATGTCATTGTGATGGCTTGGGTAAATTTAGCTATGTTAAAAATCATAAAAGTTATGTTTCCCAACTTAAATTTTTTTGGAATAAATGAATTTAATTTTTTAGGAATTAATTTAGACGCTCATTTTTTAACTTTGATTGCTTTATTATTTTTTGTTGCAATTTATTCTTCTCTTTCCGGATTGAAAGGTATTGCAATAACTGATAGTTTTCAATTTATTATGGCAATGACAGGAAGTATTGTTCTTGCTATTTTCACACTAAACCATTATGAAATAGGAGGAATTGAAGGTTTAAAAGAAAAATTGCCAGATTGGGTTTTTAATTTTATTCCGTCCATTGATACAGAAAATGGCGAAAGTTCTAATGCTGGTTTATTCAAAATGAGCATAACAGCCTTTGTTGCTTATCTTGGAGTTCAGTGGTGGGCAAGTTGGTATCCCGGAGCTGAGCCGGGTGGTGGGGGTTATATTGCACAAAGAATGATGTCTGCAAAAAATGAAAAACATTCAATAATTGCTACACTTTGGTTTCAAATTGCACATTTTGCAATACGTCCTTGGCCATGGATAATTGTTGCCTTATCTGCCTTAGTTTTGTATCCCAACGAAAGCGATAAAGGAGCTACTTATGTAATGATTATCAGAGATTTATTACCTTCAGGTTTATTGGGTTTATTGATGGCTGCTTTTTTTGCTGCTTATATGTCCACCATTGCTTCACAAACTGTTTGGGGAACTTCATATATTATAAACGATTTATTAGAACCAATTTTAAAGAAAAAGAGAGAAGAAAAATTTTATATAAAAATCTCAAGACTAACAACTTTTTTATTGATGATTTTATCATTAATTGTAACAACTCAATTTACAAAAATTAGCGACGCTTGGAAATTTATTTTAGTATGCAGCGGAGGAATTGGAATAGTTTTAATTTTACGATGGTTCTGGTGGCGAATAAATGCATGGTCAGAAATTTCTGCAATGATTGCCCCTTATTTTATCTATCCATTTTTTAAATTTAATTTAACTTTTGAAAGTTCGTTAATAATTATTGTTTTTTGGTCTATTTTTGTCTCTATGCTGGTAACTTTTTTAACAAAACCTACAGACGAAAAAAAATTAATGTCTTTTTATAAAAAAATGCACATAGGAGGAATTTTATGGAAAAAAATATCAGATAAAATGCCCGAAGTAAAATCTGATAAAAATTATAGATATTTATTTATAAATTGGTTTTTTTCTTGTTTGATGATAATGTTCATTTTATTTGGAACAGGAAAAATAATTTTCGGAGAAATTTCAACAGGTTCTATTTTTTTAGCATTAGCTTTTATTTCCGGAAATGTAGTATTTTTTGTAATGAAAAAAATTTAATTATTCGCTATAAAAAATTTTTTTTTAATAAAATATGAAAATTTTGGCATTTTTTGGAGAAAATATTTTTTAATAAAATATGAAAATTTTGGCATTTTTTGGAAAAAATATTTTTTAATAAAATATGAAAATTTTGGCGGTTTTTGAAAAAAAATTTTTTTTAATAAAATATGAAAATTTTGGCGGTTTTTGAAAATATTTTTTTTAATAAAATATTAAAATTTTGACGTTTTTTGAAAAAAAATTTTTTTTTAATAAAATATTAAAATTTTGGCGTTTTTTGGGAAAAAGTTTTTTTCAATAAAATATTAAAATTTTGTACGTTTTTTTTATTCCTTATTTTTTGTAATGAAACTTACAAGCAATTACATATAAAGTTTTATTTTCATATTTATATACAAATCTATTTACATTATCAATTCTCCTGGACCATAATCCTTGTAAATCTCCTTTCAGTGCTTCAGGTTTTCAATTCCATCGAATGGATTTCTCAGACAATCTTTTATTATCTTATTAATTTTTTTAATTTTGTTTTTATCAAATTTTTGCCAATAATTATAATGTTCCCATGCAATTTCTGTAAAATTTATCATTATTATGTCAAGTCTTCAATTTGTTTTGATATTAATTTATTACTTCGTAATTCTTCAATTGATCTTTTCAAAATTTCTTTATTTTCCGGAACAGATAGTAAATAATCTGTTTCATCTTTGATTTTATCTATAATACTAAGTTTTACAATTGCATTTTTTGAAAATAATGCTTGTATTTTTGTAATTAATTCTATGTTCAAAGTATTTATTGGAAAATTAAATGTTGCTTCCATATTTTATTTTTTTTAAATTAAAATTGCAAATTTAAATAAATTTAAATAATAAAAAAAAAATTAAAATTAAAATGACGAATTTTTCCTTTGCATGAAAAAATCAATTTACAATGTTATATATGCGTCATCGTAAACTGAAATTCATTAAAAAAATCTCATTTTTTTGCAATCTAAAATTGCATTTTTCATTAATTCTAATTCGTTTTTTTCTATAAAACCAAAATATTTTAATAAATTATTTGTTTCTTTTTTTTTATTTAAAAATAAAGAATTTATAAATTCTAGTAATTTAAATTGTTGATATTCATTTAATTTAGAAATTTGATTAGAAATCATATTTTCTAAATTAAGATTTT
>NBLL01000042.1 GCA_002084355.1 Bacteroidetes bacterium 4572_128
AAAAATTTTTTTAAATTTATAAAAAAACATTAAAAAATTGACGTTTTTTAGAAAAAAATTTTTTTTAATTATAAAAAAACATTAAAAAATTGACGTTTTTTGGAAAAATTTTTTTTTAAAATTTTTCAAAGTATTTGTCTAATTCTTCTAAACTTATAATTTTAATTATTTTTTTTCCATTCGGAGAAAAATTTGGCATTTTACAAGCAAATAATTCGTCAATAATTTTACTCATTTCTTTTTTCGTCAATTTATCTCCCTTGCGAATAGATGAACTTATTGCCAAAGATTTTGCTAAATTTTCTTTAATATTAATATCTAATTTTTTATTGTATTTATAATTTTCAATTAAACTTTCTATTAGGTCTTTAAAATCTAAATTTTTAATACTCTTAAAAACAGAAATTATGTTTGACGGTGTACCTTTTATTAGAAAATTTGTTTTATCTATAAAAGAAATGTCAAAACCAAGTTTTTTAATGTCATTTAAAATTTCTTTTAATAAAATGGCATCTTGAAAATTTAATTGGATTTTCTGTTGAAATAGGCATTTTTGAACTGTATTAGAATTTGTATTTAAAGATTTCATAAAATTATCAAATAAAATTCTCTCGTGAGCATATTTTTGATTTATTAACATTAAACCAGATTTTACATGAGTTAAAATGTATTTATTTTTTATCTGAAAAAAATTATTTGAATCAAAAAAGTCTTTTGTTCCATCTTTTTTTAAAAACTCATTTTCCTCTTTTAAGTCAAAACTTATATTTTTTTGTTCTTTTACTATTTCTATATTTTCTTCTTTTTCAAAATTTTCATATAATTTTTGCCAGTTTTCTATATTTATCTTATCTATTTTATTATTTTTTTCTTTTCTAAAAGGATTGTAATCTGGATTAATTTTTATTTCTGGCTCTTGAACTTTTTTAAATTTTGGTAAATAAGGAATATCAATCCTTTCTTTATTATCAAAATCTATGGGTGGCAACACATTAAATTTCCCCATTGCTTCTTTTACAACTGCAAGAATAATTTGAAATATCGCTTTTTCATTTACAAATTTTATTTCTGTTTTTGTAGGATGAATATTAATATCAATTTCACTAGTATCTACTTCAAAATCTATTATTTACGAAAAAAAATTGTTCTCCATAAGTTTTTCTTGCTGATTCTGCTTTTCCAAGGAAACCTTTTATTTTAATAATACTTGTTTCTGTTTTTATGCTTAGAATATTTTGATTTGTTTTTCTTCCAAAAATTAAAGAAATTCGTTCTCTTAAATTAGATTTTTTTAATAAAAAAATTTCATTATCATTATTATATAATGACATTTCTATGTCTGAATGTGATAGTGCTAATTTTTGAAACTCTGAAATAATATGTCTTAACTCGGTTGAATTTGATTTTAAAAACCTTCTACGTGCAGGAACATTAAAAAATAAATTTTTTACAATAAAACTTCCTCCATTTTTACAATTAATTATTTCTTGTTCAATAATTTCTGAACCGTTTATTTCAACTAAAGTTCCTAATTCATCTATTTTTCTTTTTGTTTTTAGTGTTATTTTTGATACAGAAGAAATAGAAGCAAGTGCTTCTCCACGAAAACCTTTCGTATTAATAACAAATAAATCATTTGTTTTTTTTATTTTAGAAGTTGTGTGTCTTTCGAAACACATGCGAGCATCTGTTTCTGACATTCCAATTCCATTATCTGTAACTTGAATTAAAGTTTTTCCTGCATCTTTTATAAAAACTTTTATTTTTGTACTTTTTGCATCTATAGAATTTTCCACAAGTTCTTTTACAACAGAAGCTGGACGTTGTATAACTTCGCCTGCTGCAATTTGATTAGCAACAGAATCTGGTAACAATTGAATAATATCTAACATCAAAAATATTTTTTACAAATGTAATTTAAAATTTAAAAAAAATGCTATTTTTATAAATCTTTATAAGATTTTAAATCTTACAATATGTTTTTTTAAATCATAAAAATTTAACGTTTTTTTGAAAAAATTTTAGAAGATTTTTTTTAAAATTTTTCTCAAAAAAACATTGTTTAATTTTTGCAATTATTTTTTTAGATAAATATCTCTTTGTGGAAATGGAATTATTATATTTTTCTCTCTAAATATTTTATATATTTCGAACCTTAAATCACTTTTTATTTTTTCGTGAAAAAAACCCTTATAAGTCCATATTTTTAACTTCATATCCAAAGACGAATCTCCAAAATTTTTAAGAAAAACAAGCGGCGAAGGTTTTTTTTCTACATCTTTATGTTCGTTTCCACATTTCAATAAAATACTTTTTACAAGTTCTAAGTTAGAACCGTAAGCAACTCCAACAATTAAATTTAAACTTGCTTTTTTATTCTCTATATGCGTCCAATTAATTAAATTTTCTGTGGTGAATTTAGAATTTGGAACAATTATAGTAATATTTTCTGGACTTACAATTGATGTGGTTCGTAAATTAATATGACTTATTTGTCCCATAATATTATCAACTTCAACAAGATTTCCAACTTCTATATCTCTCTCAAATAATAAAATAATTCCGGAAATAATATCATTAAAAATATTTTGCAAACCAAAACCAAGACCAACCATAAGAGCAGCAGAACTTGCAACTAAAATAGTCATTTTTATTCCTACCATTTCCAGAAGAAAAACGCTTATTAAAATCCAAGAAAAATATTTTGAAATTTGAAAAACAGTATTGCCACGTCCTTTATCTATTTTTCCATCATTTATTTTTTTATCAAAAAATTCTTTTAATATTTTAGAGAAATGCTTTATTAAGAATAAAGCAGAAAAAATAATAAAAATATCAATAATACTAATACTTATTTCTGAAGAAATTTTAAATTCATATCTCATTATTTCCATAATTTCTATTCCTATCATTTCTGAAAGCAGAATAAAAACAGTAATAAAAAAGATATATTTTAATATATTAAAAATCGTTTCACTATAAGTTTTATTTATTTTTCCTTTTTCTATTTTGTTATTTACAAATTTTTTAATATGATTTAAAAAAGTTTTTATAGAAAAAACAATAGAAATTATTATTATTATTTTAAAAATGCTAATATTTATTTTTGAAGTAAAATAAAATTTATATAAAATTAAATTCATAATACCAAAAATTTTTAAAATAATTAACAAACTAAAAATTATAGTTGCATATTTCAAAATTTGAAAAAAAATTTCTTTATTTTTTAATTTTATTTTTCTTTTTTTAAATGCTTTTTCTATAAATTTTATAATCTTTTTACTAATAAAAAATAAAAATATAGCTATCAAAAAATTAATTATGGAAATATTTATTTCCGAAATGATATAATATTTGTATGTTAATATTTCAAATATTTTTAATGAACTTATGCCGATTAGTTCTAAAATTAAAATTATTTGAAATATTAAAATAATATACTTAAAAGTTTGAAAAATAATATTCCCATGTTTTTGTTCTTTTATTTTAGAGGTTTCAATTTTTTTATTTATAAATTTCCTAAGGAATTTTATTAAAAAAATTGAAAAAATTATAGATATAAAAATCATAGAAGTATTTTTTATATCTAAAAATATCTCATTTGTAATGTAAAATTTATATTTTAAAATTTCTTCTATATTCATAATATTTTTTAAAAATTTATTCTACGGTTTCAAAAACTGTTCTTCTGTTTAAAGCTCTTCCTTCTTCTGTTTCATTAGTTGCGATAGGTTTTTCTGCACCAAATCCATCATAATCAAGACGGTAACTTTCTATATAATTACTTATTAAATAATCATAAACAGCTTTTGCTCTATTTTGTGATAAAATTCTATTATGTTCATCACTACCAACATTGTCTGTATGTCCATAAATATTTATATTTATATCTGGATTTAATTTTGGAATATTTTTTTTATAAGTTAAATATCCTTTTTTGGGAGAGAAACTTTCAGAATAGAACAAATAACCATTTTTTGAAACATTTAAAGCATAATATTTATTTGTCGGTAAACAAACAAGAAAGTCTCCATTATTTTTATCTGTTTCTGATTCGATAATAATTTCTTCTGTTTCTAAATTTATTAGTTCAAATTTTGCTTTTAATGGTAATTTTGTATCTGCATCAAAAACAATTCCTTTCATATAAGTTATTTCATTTGGTTTAATTTCTTCATAAAGTTTAAAAGAATAAATATCTTTTCCCATTCCATTTGAACGGTCAGAGCCAAAATATGCAAGGTCTCCTTTTGCATTTACAACTATTCCCATTTCATTTTCTTCTGTGTTTATTGGATAGCCGAGATTTTTCACTTTTTCAAATTTATTTTTTTTGTTTTTCCTTGCGATAAACAAATCAAAGCCGCCCATACCAACTAAACCTTCCGAAGAAAAATATAAAGTTTCATTATCTGGATGAATAAATGGCGACATTTCTTTTTTCTCTGTGTTTATGCTGTCTCCAAGATTTATTGGGTTTCCCCATTTTCCATTTTTTTTCAATTCACTTTTCCAAATATCTGCTTCTCCCATTCCTCCAATTCTATTACTTGAAAAATACAAAGTTTTTCCGTCAGAAGAAATTGTCGGTTGCGATTCAAAAGACGGTGTGTTAATCGGATAACCAATATTTACAGGTTTTTGCCATCTATTACTCACTCTTTCTGAAAAATAAATATCACAACTTCCTTTTCCATCTGGACGATTACATGCTGTAAAATACATTAATTTTCCATCTGACGAAATAGATTGTGCTCCTTCATTATCAAAAGTATTTAAAGGTTTTCCGACATTAGTTGTTGGTGTCCATATTTCATTTATTTTAAAAGAAACAAAAAAATCTTCTTGTGTAGAATTTATATTTCTGCTATCATTATTTGGAATTCTAACTGTTGTAACTAAAGTTTTTTCGTCTGCTGTTATACTTGGCCAATAATCATCATACTTTGTATTAACATTTTCTCCTAAATTTTGTGGGTCGAAAAGAACGGGATTTTTTATAGCTTTCGATGCAAATTTACATCTTATAAGTTCTTTTTTTGCTCGAAACTTATTAATTTCATTTTTAATTTCATAAGATAAATAAATTTCTAAATTTTCAAATGCTTCATCATATTGTCGTAATTTTACATAAGCTTCCGCTAAAAATTTATAACTACTAGGATATAAATCTGGATTGATTTCTATAGAAGATAAATATGCATCTATTACTAATTCATATTCTTTGTTTGCGTGATGAATATTTGCAATAAGTAAATAAGCTTCGACAAAATTTTCATCTATTTTTATTGCTTTTTCTGCTAATTCTAAAGCTTTATATTTATCTATTACATTAAAATATTTTACTGCTTCATGATATTTTTTTAAAGCACGACGAGAATTAGTAGAATATTTTTCTTGAGATACAAGATTAAATATAAATAAAATATTTAAAATAAATAATAAAATTATTTTTATCATAATGAAAATTAAAAATTAAAAAAAATTTTTCAAAAATAATTCATTTTTTTCAAAAATTTTCTATTTTTGCAAAAAATATTTTTATGAAATTTATAGCAGAAATTAACGTGATGCCTTTGAAAGCATTATTAGATCCGCAAGGAAAAGCAGTAAAACTAAATATGCACAATATTGGTTATAAATCTGTTGAGAATGTGAGAATTGGAAAACACATTACATTAGAATTAGAAGCTAAAAACAAAAATGATGCTAATATAAAAGTTGAAGAAACTTGTAAAAAAATACTTTCAAATCCAATTATTGAAAGTTATGAATTTGTAATTTTTAATAAATAAAAATTTTTGTTTTATTTATTAAAAAACGTTAAAATTTAATGAATTATAAATTATTTAAAAAAAAATTTTTTCAAAAAAACGTTAAAATTTAATGAATTATAAATTATTTAAAAAAAAATTTTTTCAAAAAAACGTTAAAATTTAATGAATTATAAATTATTTTTTTTCAAAAAAACGTTAAAATTTTAATGAATTATAATTCATTAAAATTATTTGTTTCTTTAATTTTGTTTTTATTATTTTAGATTATTCAGATATTTTTGTGCGAATTGCACTAATTCGTTTTGGTGCAAAAACAGTAAAAAAACCTAATGCTTTATTATTCATATTCGTAACAACATTAGCAGGCGGACCACTAAATAATGGAATTTTATATCCAGATTCTGTTTTAATATCTATCAAGAAATAAAAATAATTTTCAGTTATGCGCGTCATTTCTAATGTAACATTATCACCAATTTTAATATGTTCTTCTGGTTCATTCATATCTAAATTTTGACAAGTAAAACCATCTGTATTTTTTCCATTATAAAATTTATCTTCTGATATAACCCACTCATTTAAAGTATCTGTCACAAGAATATTATTCTTATATGCTCTAAACATATAAAAATCTTTGCTTTCTCCGGGCTCATTAGTGTATAATTTTAAATTACAAAAGCTATCTTTTTTTCCTCCTCTATTTTTTATCTCAATTTCTAAGAATAAAGAATCTAATATAAAAGAATTAAAAACTTCTAAAGGCATGTCTAATTTTTCAATTTCTGATTTATAATTTTTATATCCATTTATTTCTTCTTTTAATTCTATGTCTAAAAAATAACTTTTTTGAAACTCTGCATAAGAATTAAAATCTGTTTCATAAACACCTTTTTTTTCTGGATTTTCTGTCAATTCTATAACAGAATTATCTTCTAAGCATCTTATTTTAACCTTTGCTTCTGTGATCATACTCATCTCTTCATCTTTTAAAAAATCTTTAGAATGAAATATTACAATTTTATGAACGGTCGTATCTGTTGTAAAAATACCATTTATGCATAAACGTGGATATGTAGATTCTAAATCTATATCTATTCTTTCTGTACAAGAAAATATTAATGCTGTCAAAATAAAATATAAATAAATTTTTTTATTCATTGTTTGAAATTTTTTTAAAAATGAAAATTATAAGTAATAGAAGGTAAAATTGGAAATAAATAAGTCATTTCTGCATATCTTTCATTTGAGTTATTTTCTTCTTCAGGAAAATTTAAAGTCCAAAGGTTTTTTTGATAATAAGCATTATAAACGGAAATATTCCATTCTCCATACCATCTTTTATTTGGTTTTTCTTTTCCTCTAATTGTCAAAGCGACATCAAGACGATGATAATCTGGTAATCTCGCTTCGTTTCTGTCACTATAAATAGGAATAGTTTTATCTCCATAAACATATCCACCTATTGGCAAAGTTGCTGGTAAACCTGTAGAATATATCCAATTACTTGATAAGCTAATACGTTTACTAATATTATAAGTAAAAACTATAGCAAAATCATGTGGTTTATCATAAGGAGCAACAAAAGATTTTCCATTATTAATTTCCTCAATTTTCCTTTCGGTATGAGAATAAGTGTAACTTATCCATCCATTAAATTTTTCTCCTTTATATCTTGCATATAATTCTAATCCATAAGAAAAAGCATCACCAAATCGCAATTCTCCTTCTAATTTTTTATTAAATAATAATTGTGCTCTATCTCGAAAATCTATAGTATTTCTCATTTTTTTATAGTAAATTTCGGCAGAAGTTTCTAATAAACCTTCAAAAAAGTTTCTAAAATAACCTGTTGCAACTTGGTCGGAAATTTGTGGTTTTACATTCTTAGAAGCAGGAAACCAAATGTCAAGAGGCATTCCAGCTGTAGAATTTGATGCCAATTGAACATATTGCCTTGTTCTGGAATAACTTGCTTTTATTGAAGAAACTTCCGACAAAGAATAAGATAAAGAAAAACGTGGCTCTAATCCCAAATAAGTATTATAAATTCCTGAATATTGATTTGAATCTACCGTTTGATATCTTATGCTATATGGACCTGGCATAGGTTCAAAAGTATAAACTTCGTCATCACCGTAATTTTGAAATATAGATATACGTAAACCATATCTTAAATTTAAGATGCCTGCAATTTCTTGTTCGTTTGACATATAAACACCAGATTCAAGAGCAACAGAATGAGGAACTTCAAATTCGTCAAAAATACCATCTTCACTTTCACCTTTTGCAAGACAAGGTTCAAATTTATTCCTCCTAAAACTTCCACCAAAACGAATAGTATTTTCTGTATTATAAAAATACGTAAAATCAAGCTTGGTGCTTTGATTATGTAAATCAGAAACCCAACTGACAGGATTTCCATCATTTCCTGCTTCAAGAGCATAATTAAACCTGCTATAAATTAAACTAAAATTAGAAAATAATTTTTTTGAAAATAAATGATTCCATCTCGCTGTAAAAGTCTGATTACCAAAACTCATCACTCTTTCTTCGCCTTCTTCGGCATTTTTAAAAACATCTTTACCAAAATATCCAGATAAATAAAAACGATTATTTTCATTTAATTTATGATTAATTTTAATATTTGTATCGTAAAAAAATAGTTGATTGTTTCTTATGCTTTTATCTGACGCAAGAGGTAAAAATAAATCTGCATAAGTTCTTCGTCCAGCAATTGCATAAGAAGTTTTTTCATTGAATATTGGACCTTCTAAAGTTAAACGACTTGAAATAGTACCAATTCCACCAGAGCCAGAAAATTTCTTATTATTTCCATTTTTCATACGAATATTTAAAAGAGAAGCCAAACGACCGCCGTGACTTGCTGGTATGTAGCCTTTATATAATTTCACATCTTTAATAATATCATTATTGAAAACAGAAAAAAATCCCATTAAATGCGAAGCATTATAAACTATTGCTTCATCTAATAAAATCAAATTTTGGTCAGCACTACCGCCACGAACACTAAAACCAGAAGAACCTTCACTAACAACTGCAACACCCGGAAGCAATTGAATTGCTTTAATAATATCTACTTCTCCCATTAAAGCAGGAATTTGTTTAATGGTTTGTCTGTCCATTTTTATTACTGACATCTCTGCTTTTTTTATATTCTCGTGTTTTTTTTCTCCTTGTATAAGGACTTCTTTTAAAAGTTTATCATCAGTTTTTAATTCTATATTTAAAGTTAAATCTTCTCCTAATGTGATTTTCTTTTCAATAGATTTGTAACCAATATAAGAATAAACAAATGTATATTCTGCTGGAGATAAAGAAATAGAATAAAAACCATAAGCATTAGTGGCGGTACCAGATTTTAGTTCTTTAACAAAAATAGTTGCTCCTATTAAATCTTCACCGTTGCTTATATCACGTATATAACCGCTAATAGTTATTTTTTTTTCTAAAACTTCTCCCATTATATTTCCTACAAAAAGAGAAATAAAAATAATAATAATTAATTTTTTCATTAAATATTTTTTAAATAAATAAAATAAACGTTCTTTATAAAAAAAAATTACAAAAAAATTCAATGATTTTTTAATTTAGAATAAAAACATTAAAATTTTGACGTTTTTTAGAAAAAATTTTTTTTTTAATAAATCATTAAAATTTTGACGTTTTTGAGAAAAATTTTTTTTTAATAAATCATTAAAAAATTGACGTTTTTGAGAAAAATTTTTTTTTAATAAATCATTAAAAAATTGACGTTTTTGAGAAAAATTTTTAAAATTTTTTTTTTAATAAATCATTAAAATTTTGACGTTTTTTAGAAAAAATTTTTTTTAATAAATCATTAAAATTTTGACGTTTTTGAGAAAAATTTTTTTTTAATAAATCATTAAAATTTTGACGTTTTTGAGAAAAATTTTTTTTTAATAAATCATTAAAATTTTTGACGTTTTTTAGAAAAAATTTTTTTTTAATAAATCATTAAAAAATTGACGTTTTTGAGAAAAAATTTTTTTTTAATAAATCATTAAAAAATTGACGTTTTTGAGAAAAATTTTTTTTTAATAAATCATTAAAATTTTTGACGTTTTTGAGAAAAAATTTTTTTTTAATAAATCATTAAAAAATTGACGTTTTTTAGAAAAAATTTTTTTTTAATAAATCATTAAAAAATTGACGTTTTTGAGAAAAAAATTTTTTTTAATAAATCATTAAAAAATTGACATTTTTGGAGAAAAATTTTTTTTTAATAAATCATTAAAAAATTGACATTTTTGAGAAAAATTTTTTTTTTAATAAATCATTAAAAAATTGACGTTTTTTAGAAAAAATTTTTTTTTAATAAATCATTAAAAAATTGTCATTTTTGGAAAAAATTTTTTTTTTAATAAATCATTAAAAAATTGACATTTTTGGAGAAAAATTTTTTTTAATAAATCATTAAAATTTTGACGTTTTTTAGAAAAAATTTTTTTTTAATAAATCATTAAAATTTTGACGTTTTTGAGAAAAAATTTTTTTTTAATAAATCATTAAAAAATTGACGTTTTTGAGAAAAAATTTTTTTTTAATAAATCATTAAAAAATTGACATTTTTGGAGAAAAATTTTTTTTTAATAAATCATTAAAAAATTGACGTTTTTGAGAAAAAATTTTTTTTTTAATAAATCATTAAAAAATTGACGTTTTTGAGGAAAATTTTTTTTTAATAAATCATTAAAAAATTGACGTTTTTGGAGAAAAATTTTTCTCCAAAAACGTCAATTTTTTTAATATTCTTAATTTTTCTAAATTTCTTCTTTCATTTGTTTATCGACAAGTATTCTTCCGCAATATTCACAAACAATAATTTTCCTACGAGAAGCAATATCTAGCTGTCTTTGCGGAGGAATTTTATTAAAACAACCACCACAAGCATCACGCTCCACCGGAACAACTGCAAGACCATTTCTTGCATTTCCACGTATTCTTTTGTATGCTTTTAATAGACGTTCCTCTATCAAGGTTTCCAACTCAACAGATTTTTTTAATAAAATTTTCTCTTCTTTTTTCGTATCTTCTACTATGGAAGATAATTGAGAGGTTTTTAATTCAAATTCTTTTTTTCTATCTGATAATAAAGCTTTAATTTCCTTTACTTCTTTGGTTTTTTCGGTAGATTCAGATGTAAATTTTTTAATTCGCTTTTCACTTAGTTCTATTTCAAGAGTTTGATATTCTATCTCCTTAGAAAGAGAATCATATTCTCTATTATTTCTAACTTTCAACTGTTGCTCTTTGTATCTTTTTATTAGAACATTAGACTCTTCAATAGAAGTATGATAATTTTTTATTGATTTTTCTAAATCTTTTACTTCTTCTTGAAATTTTTTGTAACGAGTTTTGAAACCCGTAATTTCATCTTCCAAATCTTCCAGCTCAAGCGGTAATTCTCCCCTTAGAATCTTAATTTCATCAATCTTAGAATCTGCAACTTGCAAACTATAAAGAGCAACTAATTTTTCTGCTACCGAAATTTCTAAATTTTTATTTGACATAATTTTCAAAATTTTATTTTAAATTTTAAATTTCAAAATCAAAAAATAAAAACAGGATTTGTATTTACCTTTGATATATGAATTGCAAAATTAAAAAAATTTTTATTAAAAATTTCATAAAAAATTTCTTTTATATGTTTTTCACTTTCGTAATGACCAATGTCAGCAAGAATTAATTTATTTTCTGCTTCGAAAAATTGATGATATTTTATATCTCCAGTAATAAAAATATCTGCATTTTTATTAATTGCATTTTTCAATAAGAAAATTCCAGAACCACCACAAAAAGCAACTTTTTTAATTTTTTTATTCAACATTTTCGTATGCTTAATAATTTTTAAATCGAAAATTTCTTTTAAATTATGCAAAAAAACTTTTTCTTCCAATGGATTTTCTAATTCTCCTATAATTCCGTCGCCTGCTTTTTTATAAGAATTTTCCAAATTATAAATGTCATAAGCAACTTCTTCATAAGGATGCGATTTTATTAAAGCCGAAACAACTTTTTTCATATTAAATTTCGGGAAAACAGTTTCTATTTTCACCTCTTTTTCTTTATGAAATTCTTTTAAATTGCCAACAAATGGATTGCTATTTTCTAATGCTCTAAAAGTTCCTTCGCCCATAACATTAAAACTACAACTATCATAATTTCCGATATGACCAGCACCTGCCTTAAAAATGGAATCTCTAACCTTAGAAACATAATTTATTGGCACATAAGTAATTAACTTTTTTAATTCATTTTTTATATTTTGAAGGAAATGACAATTTTTTAAATTTAATTTCTCACAAATTTTCTTATTAACAAGAACTTTATCTAAATTTGTGTGAGAAATATAAATGGAAATATCATTTTTTATTGCTTTAATAATTGTTCTTTCTACATAATTTTTTCCATTCAAAGACTTCAAACTTCCAAAAATAATTGGATGATGTGCAATTATTAAATTAGATTTTTTTTCAATTGCCTCAGAAACAATTTCCTCCGTTACATCTAAACTTATTAAAATTCCAGTTATCTCATCATTAGAATTTCCAATAATTAAACCAGAATTATCATAATTTTCTTGCAAAGAAAGAGGAGCAATATTTTCTAATATATTACAAATTTCTTTTATTTTCATAAAATTTATTTTATTTTTTCAAATTACAAAAAAAATATTTTTTTTTACAAAAAATATATATATTGCATTTTTTAAAATAAAATTTATGGATAAAAAAAATGATTTTTTTACAGAACTAACAATTAGTTCTCAGATAAAAATAAGTATAGTAACAAAATATTTTTCTGCATGGGCAAATGTTATGAAAAAAACCAAAGGAGATATAGCATATATAGATTTGTTCGCAGGTCCTGGTTCCTATGCAGATAAAAATAAGACAAAATCTACACCAATAATTATTTTGAATAATGTTTTAAAAGATAATATTTTAAAAAATAAGGTTAAATTTTTATTTAATGATAAAGAAAAAGATTATACAAATCGTCTTAGAGTAGAAATAGATTCAATTTCTAATATTTCTGAATTAAAATATAAAATTAAAATATTTAATTTCTCTGTTGGAGAAAATATTGTTACAGAATTCAAAAAAGAAAAATTGATTCCTACATTTCTTTTTATAGACCCTTGGGGGTATAAAGGTTTAACATGCTATTTTTGGAGAAGAATTAGGTAAAAAATTAGAAAATGAAGTAAAAACTTTGTCTTCTAATGAAAGAGAAAAAATCATTTTGAAATACTTAAAAGAAGCATTGAAAAAAATTAATGGAAAATATACACTTCATTTTAAATTTAAAAGTGAATCAAAAAATAAAACAAGTCACTTTTTAATTTTTGTTTCTAAAAAAAAATTAGCATATGATATAATGAAAGATATAATGGCAAAAGAAAGCACACATAAATATCAAGGAGTTGCTACTTTTGAATATAATCCATATAATGATGAAAATGAAAATAATTTATTTCCTCCAAAACCTATAGATGATTTAAAAAAAGAATTATTAGAAAAATATTCAGGAAGGACATTATCTGTTGAAGATATTCACGAAGAACATAATATAGGAACATTCTACATAAAAGCTAATTATAAATCAGCTTTATTGGAATTAGAACAAGAAAATGAAATTATTACAAATCCACAAAAAAGAAAAAAAATAAGTGGTAGATTATCAATGGGAGATAAAGTTGAAATAACATTTAAAAAAAATGAAATATGGAAAATGTTTTAAAATCAAATAAAAAAGTATTTGGTACAAAAGAATGGGCTGTAAAAAATGTCAATTTTATAAGCGGTTGTCAGCATGATTGTAAATATTGCTATAGCAAAGAGATGGCAATAAGATTTCGTCGCAAAACACCTGATAATTGGAAAAAAGAGGAAGTACGAATTAAAGACCTTGAAAAAAATTATAAAAAATATAAAGGCAGGATAATGATCCCTTCTTCTCATGATATTACACCAGTAAATTTGGAATCAACATTTATTATTCTTAATAAATTACTTTTATCTGGAAATGATGTATTGATTGTTACAAAACCACATTTTGAGTGTATTAATAAAATTTGTGAACGATTTGAAAAATTTAAAAAACAAATTTTATTTCGATTTTCCATTGGTTCAAATGATAGTTCTGTTCTTAAATTTTGGGAACCAGGAGCTACTGATTTTCAAGAAAGATTAAATTGTTTAAAATTTGCTCATAAACAAGGTTTTGAAACAAGTGTTTCTTGTGAACCTATGTTAGATTATAAAATAGATGATTTAATAAAAATTATAATTCCATTTGTAACAAATTCAATTTGGATAGGAAAAGCAAATTTTCTGTTAAAACGTATGAAAACAAATGGAATTAATGATAAAATATCTATTGAAAAAGCAAAAGAATTACACGAGTAAATATAAAAATAATCCTAAAATTAAATGGAAAGAAAGTTTAAAAAAAATTTTAGATATAAAAATATCTAGGATAAAAAAAAATTTTAGATATAAAAATATCTAGGATAAATGGACTTGATATATAAATATATTTTTTTAAATTATGAATAATAATTCTAACATTATTATAAATACTCTGTGCAAATTTATTTTTCCTGAAAAAGAAAAAGATATTATTTTTTTGGAAATACTTAGAAATTTATCTTTGAAAAATCTCTTATTTTTAATCCGACATTTGACAATCCTACAGAATTGTTTGAATTAAAATTTTCAATATTTGCCCAATTTGGAAATAAATTAAAAATACATGCTCTTTCTACATTAGATAAAAATAATTATTTATATAAAAAAGCAAATAAAACCATTGAATTATTTAATTTGAACGGAGAAAATAAAGATAAAAATAAAATAGATAATTATACGAGAAAACAAAATATAGAAAATCTTTTTGTAGATTTATATGATTTATCAGTATTTTGGAAAGAATTTAAAAATAATCCGAATGATAAAAAAAATGAATTGAAATTTTTTAATAAATTGAAAATTATCAGAAATAAAAAAATAGGTCTTTTAAAATTAATTTTAATAAGTTAAAAAAAAATGCTTTTTTTGTAAAAAAATTTTTTTTAATTATGAGTAAAAATTTGAATATTATTATAAATGCTCTTAGTAAAGTAATTTTTCCTGAGAAGAAAAAAGATATTGTTTCTTTAGAAGTGATTAAAAATTTATCTTGGCAAGAAAATAAAATTTCTTTTGATATTGCTTTGAAAAATTTGAATTATCCATTTAAAAATTCTATAAAGAAAGCTGCAATAAATTCCATTTCAAAAACACTTTCTGATAAAAATATTCCTGCTTGTGAAATTTCAATAAATTTTATTTCTGAAAAAAAAAGAAATGTAAATTTTGAAAAACCAAAGAACCAATCGCTTCCTAATGTTAAAAATATTATTGCAGTAGCATCTGGAAAAGGTGGAGTTGGAAAATCTACTGTTGCTGTAAATTTAGCTATGGCTGCGGCAAAAGAAGGTTATAAAGTTGCTTTATTAGATGCGGATATTTTTGGTCCATCTATACCAAAAATGTTTGGTGTTGAAGAGCAAAAACCTTTGGGAAAAAAAGTTAATGGTAAAGATATGATTAATCCCGTAGAAAAAAGTGGCATTAAAATTTTATCTTTAGGATTTTTTGTTAATCCAAATGATGCAACAATTTGGAGAGGTGCTATGGCAACATCTGCTTTAAAACAGATGTTATTATCAGGAAATTGGGGAGAAATAGATTATATGTTTATTGATTTACCTCCGGGAACAAGCGATGTTCATTTAACTCTTGTTCAAACGGTTTCTGTTACAGGTGCAGTAATTGTCAGTACGCCGCAAAATATTGCTCTCGCCGATGCAATAAAAGGAATTTCTATGTTTAAAAATGAAAAAATAAATGTTCCTATTCTCGGTTTAATTGAAAATATGGCATGGTTTACTCCCGCAGAATTACCAAATAATAAATATTATATTTTTGGAAAAGATGGATGTAAAAATCTATCTAATAAATTAGAAATACCTTTCTTAGGACAAATTCCATTAATACAAAGTATCAGAGAAAATTCCGACGAAGGAATTCCAACTGTAATGGACGAAACTAAAATAGAAGGAAAAATCTTTTCAGAGATTTCTAAAAAGCTAAATATTGAAATTTCTAAAAGAAATCTTTTTCTAAAGGAAACTAAAAAAGTAGAAATAGATGAAAATGCAGATGGTTGTAAAACAAATTAATAATTTTTTATTATGAAAAAAATTTATGAATCTCAGTTTCTTAATATTTTTTATGAAGAGGATATTTCACTTATGACAGAAATATTTACAGAAGAAACTGAAAATATTACAGACGAAAAATATAAAAAAATGATGCTTAATATTTTGGAATGTATAAAAAAATATAAACCTATAAAATTAATTGTAGATTTGAAAAATTTTATATTTATTATCGTTCCTGAATTACAAGAATGGCAAGATAAAAATATTGTGCCAGAAATAAGCAAATGTAGTGCTAAAATAGCAGCTTATATTGTAAGTAAAGATTTTTTCTCTCAAATGTCTATAGAACAAACTGTTGAAGAAGAAGAAAGTGAAAAAAATTTCACTGTAAAATATTTTGAAGATATTAAAAAAGCAAGAAAATGGATATTAAAAAAATAATAAAATTGTAAAAAAAAAAAATTCAAATTTTTCAAAAATTTGAATTTTTTTTTTATAAATTCTTAAAAAAAAGAAATTAAGAAATTTCATGAAAAGTGTCGTAATATTCTTTTATTTTTTTCCCATAGAAATTTGCTTGTCCTGATCCATTATAATAACTTGCAAACTTAGAGAAATCTTTTGCTTTTAAAGCTTTTTTCATTCTTTTATCAAGAAAATCAAAAAAACCAAAAATGTGAAATTTTATATTTTTATTAAAATTTAAAAACATTTTTTCAACATTTTCATAACCTATCATTTTATAATTACTACCCATAATTTGAGGAGCGCCCATACTAATAGATTTAATTGCAAGTTCGTTATCAAGTTTTCTTGCAAATTCTAAAACCTCCCATTCTTTTGTCTGGTTTCTATGATATTCTGTCCAAACATTATCGCCATTTTTACAAAATTTGTGTTCCTTCCATTTTTTATTATGAGAAAATTTAAAATGTTTATTAAAAATTTTTTCATTATGAACTCCCCAATATCTATGAAATAGATGAATTTCAAAACGAATTATCATTTTATCTCCTCTAAAACCCAAACCTCCACTTTCCACAGAAAATACCGCAATTGCTGTAGCAAGATCTACATCAATAGCTTTGCTAAGATCTTCCATTAAACCACCGTATTTGTTATAAATACCAGCAACCATTTTGCCCTTTGAAGAATCTGGCAATTTTAATAATTTACTTGGAATAAGGTTTTTTGTATTTAATTTTTCATTTTGATACAAAAAACCATTATCAGATTTAAAAATAGAAGTATAACCCGAATGAATAAAAGCATTTTTATTTTTATATTTTACTTTATACCAATCTCCAATTTTATCATAAACTTTTACTATATCTCCTTTTTCATAAGTTCCAAGAATATTTCCATTAATTTCTTTATCTCTTACATTTAGCTTCGTTTTGATTTTAACTTTAAAAGAAATTTTTTTAACATAATCTGAAGAAACATATCCAAAACCACTTCTAAAACTAAATTTTATCCATGAATTTTTCTCTTCTACTATTTCAAAAATATGTCCTTTTTTCAATGAACCAATGCGATTTCCATTAGGAATATTTCTCACATTAAGCCTACTTGCAATAACTTCAACTTTCATAATTTTAAATTTATTAAAAATAAAATTTTAAAAATAAATTATTTTTTTTTAATAAAAAAATTTTGTGTTTTTTTGTGAAAATTTATTAAAAATAATATGACTAAAAGAAAAGATATTAAAAAGTCACAGTTAGCAGCGAATGAAACAGAACAACAAATAGAAGTTGTAGAACAGGCTCTATCCAGAACAGAACTTTTTTTAGAAAAAAATCAAGATAAATTATTGATGATAATTTTCGGAATAGTTGCTGTTTTTAGTGTTTATCTTGCTTATAATAAGTTGTATCTTCAATCAGAAGAACAATCTGCACAAACAGCGATGTTTCAAGCAGAACAACATTTTGAAAAAGACTCTTTCAATCTCGCTATTAATGGAGATGAAACTTCTTTAGGTTTTTTGCAAATTATTGACGAATATGGAATTACTAAATCTGCAAACTTATCTTACTATTATGCAGGGATTTCTTATCTTAATCTTGGCGATTTTGATAAAGCAATAGAATACTTGGAAGATTTTGATAGTGATGATAAAATTGTAAAAAGTATGTCAATAGGTGCTATAGGAGATGCTTATATGGAAAAAGACGAAACTCAAAAAGCAATTTATTATTATGAAAAAGCAGCAGAAAATAATGTTAATGATTTTTCTACTCCGATTTTTTTGATGAAAAAAGCTATTGCTTGTGAAAAATTGAAAAAATTAGATGAAGCCTTGAAAATATATGAAGAAATAAAATCAGATTTTGCAAAAACTTCACAAGGAAGAAATGCTGATAAATACATAACAAAAATTAAAGCAATAAAAAAGTAATTTTTTTTATAAAAAAAATGTGCTATTTTTTAAATAGCACATTTTTTTTTCTAAATTTTAAAATTTAGAAAGGTAAATCTTCTTTTTCTTCTTCCGGAGCTTTTTCTTCTGCTTGTGTTTCAGAAAGATTAGGTGCTTCTTCATTAGCACTATTTTCATTCTCAGGATTTGCAGAAACTGTTTCTAATTTCCACGCTCTTAAATTGGTGTACCATCTTCCTTCATATTCACGAGAATCTGGATTAAAGCTCACATTTACTTCATCACCTTCTTTATAAGTACTTAATAAACGAACTTTATCATCTCCAAACATATCAAAACATACTTTTTTTGGATATTCTTCTTCTGTTTCAATAACAAAACTTTGCTTCACCCAAGTTCCAAATCTACCTTCTCCCGAAATTTTTTCTAAAATTTTAAATATTTTCCCTTGTATTTCCATAATAATAATTTATTAAAATTGCAAATTTACAATTATTTTTTTTATTAAAAAAAAATTATTTTTCTATTTCTAACAGTTCAACTTCAAAAACTAAAGTAGCATAAGGAGGGATAGAAGCACCAGCACCTCTTTCGCCATAAGCTAAATCATAAGGAATAAATAACTTCCATTTTGAACCTGGTTTCATTAATTGTAAAGCTTCTGTCCAGCCTTTAATAACACCATTCACTGGAAAACTAATCGGTTCACCTCTGTCCACAGAACTGTCAAAAACTTGTCCATTTAATAAAGTACCGTGATAATGAGTTTTTACTTTATCTGTAAAACCTGGAGAAACACCTTTTCCTTTTTTCAAAATTTTATATTGTAAACCACTTGGCAGACTTACAACACCTTCTTTTTTAGAATTCTCAGCAAGAAACTTATCACCTTCTTCGATAATTCCCTTAGATGATTCTTTTTGTTTTTTCATAGATTTTTCTTGCATTTTCTTAAAATAAGAATTTAGCCACATTTCTGCTTCTTGTTTAGACATTAAAGTTTTTTCTTCTCCGTAAACATCATCCATAGCCTTTTTAAAAAAATCAGATTTGATACTATCAAGACCTTGATTTTTAAAATTCGATGATATACTAAGACCAAGAGAATAGCTTAAAGTATCTATTTCAGATTGTAATTTCAAATTATTTGTCATAGTTTTTTTTTGTGTTTCACATGCATTTAAAAAAAAAGCAAAAGCGAAAACCAATAATAAATTCTTAAAATTCATTTTTTTTAAATTTAAAAATGCAAAAATAATTTTTTTTTTAAATAAAAAATATTTTTTTTAAAAAAAATATTTATAATAAATGGATACTTATAAAACAATAGAATTTAATTCAAAAGGTCTTTTTAAAGATAGAGGAAGTAAATTTTTATCTTTTTCTTATCGTGTTCGAGATGAAAAAGAAATTAAAGAAATTTTGCACAATTTAAAGAAAGAATATTACGATGCTCGTCATCATTGTTATGCTTACCGTCTTGGCATAGATAAAAAAAAATTTAGAATAAACGACGACGGCGAACCTTCAAACACCGCAGGAAATCCAATAATGGGACAAATAAAATCTAAAGATTTAACAAATATTTTAATAGTTGTTGTTAGATATTTTGGAGGCAAACTTCTGGGGGTCAGAGGTTTAATAAATGCTTATAGAAACGCAAGTTTAGATGCTATAGAAAATACAAAAATTATAGTAGAAATAGTAAAAACAGAATTTAAAATTTCTTTTGATTATTTGTATATGAATAAGATAATGAAAATTATGAAAGATGAAAATTTAAAACCGAAAGATCAAAAATTTAATTTGAAATATAGTTTTTTTATAAAAATTAGAAAAAGAGATGAAAAAAGAATTATAGAAAAACTCAAAAAATTTTGTGAAATTTCATATTTATAAAAAATAAAATCTTATTTGAAAAAAAATAAAAATTTTCTCATTTTTTGAAAAATTTTTTTAAGAAATTAAAAACGAATATTATAATATTTTATTAATCATTTTAAATAAAAATTCAGATATGAATAACATAAATAATTTAGAACAAATAAAAGAAATAATTGTATTTGAAAATAAGGATGCTTTTTATCATTTACAGATTATTAAGAGGAAAAAAGAACATCCAGAACTTGGTTCAAATAATATGATTGTAAAGACATATTATATTCAAAATATTGAGTATTTAGAAATGAAAATGCCTGAAATAATATTTTTATGTAACTACCATAATGCAAGGGCTGGTATTAATTTAAACAAAAGAAGTTTTGAAAAATTAGCTTTTCAAATGTTGAAAAAAGTAACTGATTGCATATTGAATAAAAATTATAAAGCTGTAAGAAAATCTTATGAAAGTGTTTGCGGTCAATTTTCAAATGAAAAAGATAAAAAATGGATTATAGATATTGATATAAAAGATTTAGATTTCTGCAAAAAACTTGAATCTGAATTAATTAAATTAGAACCATTTGGACAAAAAGTAAAATCAATTATTGAAACAAAAAAAGGTTATCATTTAATTACGTCACCTTTTAATGTTCAGAAATATAATCAAATGTTAATTTGGCAATCTGGAATTTTTGAAAAACCAGAAATTCACAAAAATAATCCAACTATTCTATATTGTCCGATTATTCATTAAAAAAATTTGGCTCTTAGAACCTTTTTGTGAAATATAAATTTTTTTTATTAAAAATAAGGTATTATGATTCAAGCGTCCACGCAATAGCCGTCAGTCTAAGCATATTAAT
>NBLL01000043.1 GCA_002084355.1 Bacteroidetes bacterium 4572_128
TCTGCGAAATTAGAAAATTTAACAATTATAACAAAGGATAGAAATTTTGATAAATACGATATTGATATTTTATGGTAATTATAAAATTCATATAATTAATAATGTTTTAAACATTGGTGTGCGAAAAAAAACAAATTTGTTTTTTCGAAAAACTTAAAATTTTGGCGATTTTTTGAAAAAAATTTTTTTTATTTTGAAATTAAAAAATCTTAAAATTTTGGACGATTTTTGAAAAAAAAATTTTTATTTAACATTGGAGGTTTTTTTTTTTTTTTTATTTTGAAATTAAAAAATCTTAAAATTTTGGACGATTTTTGAAAAAAAAATTTTTATTTAACATTGGAGGTTTTTTTTTAACACCAATGTTTCGACATCAATTTTGCGATAGCTATCTCCGGATCTTAATGCTTAGGGCGATATGTTTTGATGTTCCATAAAGTACACGATACAAAATTATATTACGACCTTTACCAAAACATAACACGAATTAAATTTATCTTCTGGATATGTTTTATTGCTCTCCAAATCCAAAATCGACTTTACAGTAATATCTTCATCACCAAGTAAAGCACATAAAAATCCTTCGGCAATGTAATAATTAGATGGGTCTTTTAACATATATTTCATTGCCCAATCAAAACGTATTAATCTTTTTTCTTTTCGACATTTTTTTTATTTTAAATCATAAAAATATATTTTTTTTCAAAAAAACAAAATATTTTTTTCATTTCAAAATAATTAAAAAATTTTTTTCCAAAAAAACGGCATTTTTTTATTGTTGTAAATACAAATAGGAATGAATAATGAGGAATGAGAAATGAATAATAAGGAATGAAAAAAATTTTAATTTAAAAAACTCTCATCCCTCATTAAAAATTTTATACTTATAATTTAATGATTTTTTTAACTTTCTTAAGAGTAGAATTTTTATTTTTTATTTCTAAAACAGCAAAATATACTCCTTTTTGTAAATTTTCTAAATTCAAAGTATATTCGTAATCACCTTTTTTTACAAGTTCTTTTTCAAAAGCATATAAAAGTTTTTTTCCTGTAATATCTGTTATTTTTAAAGAAATTTCAGAGTTAGAATTTATAGAATAACCTATTTTTAATTCTTTAAAAAATGGATTTGGAGAAATTTTAAATTCATTATTTTTCATTTTTTCTATGTCTTTTATATCAGAAAAAATATTTATAGAAGGTAAACTTAAAATAATATTTTCTATTTCTAAAGCATCAGCTCCGGCAAATTCGCAAGAATTTCCCAATTGAAATATCTCGTTATTTGAGTAACTTGTTTTTGCTTTTAGATGTAAAGTAAAAATATTTTCGTTCATAACAAAATTATGCGGAGCAACATTATACCATGAAAATAATATTTTATCTTCTTGAAGATTATAAATAAAATTTGGTAAATTAGAACTTAAACCTAATACTTCCACCAAATTTACATCATAATTTAAAACCATACTTACAGCACCAATTTCTTCGTCTTGTTTAATTTTTAAGTCTAAATTAAATTCGCTCTCGAAAGGCGCACTTACTAAACCTTCACTTATTAATAAAATTTCATTAGAAAAACTTTTTTTATTTTCTGTATCATCAAAAGCAGAAAAATTAACATCACCAATAAAAGACGCTATGAAATTTTCTTCTATTTCAGAATTTTCTAATAAAATTTCAAAAGGAATTTCTATTTCGTTCCAATCTCCAACTCCAAAATTGGAAATATCACTAATATAACGCTTTTGAATTAAAAGAGCATCTGTAGAATTTACAGTATCATTTCCATTTACATCTGCTATATTTATCTGGAAATTATTAAAATTTGTAATTCCTGTATAATATTGAGCAATAAGAAGTGCATCTGTAGAATTTGCTGATAATTCCCAATCCGTAGTATACAAATTTTCACCATTTTCATTAGATACAATAATTTCCACATTTTTCAATGGCGTTTCTTCTTCATTTGGATAATTTACTTTACCGAAAATTCTAAAATTTTCAACTACATTTATAATTTGACTGGAAGTGTTTGTACAATTTCCATCATAATAAGTATAAAAAATCTCATAAATACCAACTTCTGTTGCTTCAAAAATTCCATTGTTTACATTATTACCTGAGAATTCTCCTCCTTCTGGACTAGCTTCATTTAAAATGTAAGGCAATTGATTTAAACTAATAACTTCTGGAATTTGCATATTTATTTCCGGAAGAGCTAAAACAGCTACCGAGACAAATTCAGAATAAATAAAACAATTTTCACCAACTTTACAACGATAGTTAGAAAAATTCGCTGAACCAGCAGAATTTATTTGTAAATTATCAGTATTTACCCCTTGAAAATTATTATCATTTACTAAATTTATCCAAGTTTCATTTTCGTTTTCTGCTTGCCATTGATAAAATACATCTGACGGTTCTGATGTAACAGATAAATTTACTAAATCATAGCCTTCACATAAAATAATATCTCCAGAAGTTTGTTCTAAAATAATTGGTGTAGAATTAGAAATAATTCCACCGTCAATATATTCTACATTTAGAATGGTTCCTGAATATAAAGCAATTTCTTCGGCAGAAAAAGTTAATTCTGTTTCGCCACCTAAGTAATTAAATTTCAAATCTAATAACTTACCATCAATATTAACTCCAAGTCCAGACATACTAAACCATGCTATTGCAATTCTTGTTGGGTTTTGCAAAACATTAACGAAAGGATTACTAATGGCAGAATTTAAATTTTCATAACCAACAAATTCAATCACTTCCGGATCATAATTTACTTGTAATGAAATAGCACCAATGCTGTTAATTTCTTCAAAATTTATCGGAACAAAAATTTCTGTATTTCCTTCACCACAGATTTCTAAATTTGGTAAATTCACAACTTGTGAATAAATAAAAATATTTTGCAACAATAAAAAAATAAAAAACGATAATATTTTTTTCATAATCTTTTGATTAAAAATTTAAAATTAAAATACAAAAATAGTAATAAAAATTTTATTTTTGTGTTTTTATTAAAATAATTATATAAAAATGAAAAAGTTTTTTTTAGTTTTTCTTTTGTCTTTAATTTTAAATGCTTTTAGTTATTCTCAAAAATTTGCTTTTGTTGATACAGATTATATCTTGAATAATGTTCCTACTTATGAATCAGCGAAAGAGCAATTAGAACAAGTTTCTAAAAAATGGCAAAAAGAAATAGAAGACAAGTACAAAGAAATAGAAACTATGTACAAAAAATATCAAACTGAAAAACATTTATTTTCTGAAGAAATGAGAATACAAAGAGAAAATGAAATCGTGAACAGTGAAAAAGAAGTTAAAAAACTTCAAAAGAAATATTTTGGAAAAGATGGAGATTTATTTAAAAAACGTCAAGATTTGATAAAACCAATACAAGATGAAATTTACAAATATATAGAAGAAATTGCATCTGAAGGCGATTTTGCAATAATTTTTGACACTGCTACAAGTGCTGGTTCTATTCTTTATACAAATCCAAAGCATGATAAAAGTGATGAAATTTTGCAAAAAATGGGATATAAATAAAATTTTTATTTTTTTTAATTAAAATATTAAAAATTTGGCGTTTTTTCAAAAAATTTTTTTATTTTAAATGTAAAAAAATAAATTTTTAATTTTTTAATAAAAAAATGGTTTATATTTTGTACGATTTTTTATTTTAAATTTTCGTTATTTTATAATTTTTTTTATTTTAAATAAAAATTATAAATTGCAATTTTATTAAATTGAAAATTATTTAATTTTTTGAATTATGAGAAATTTTTTTATAATATTTTTTACATGTTTATTTTTTACATTTTTAAAAGTTTCCAAAGCAACAGAAAATGAAAAAGTTGGCGATAGCCAAGGTCTTTTTATAAAATACACTTATATTTCTGGATATGTTCTGACAGAAGACGGTGATACTTTAAAAGATGCAAAAATAACAGTTGTCTATGAAAAACGCAGACGAATTATTGGAACTTTTGAAACAGATCTAATTACAGGAAGATATGGTTTTAATTTGAGGCGTAAGCGTAAATATCATTTATCGGTAGTTGTCGAAGGTTATTTTACTCATTCGGAGTATATTTTAACAAATAAATATAAGGAAGAACTTCATAAAGATATTGTCATTCCAAATTCTTTGTCGAAAGTTTATCAAGTGAGATTTGAAGAAGATTCTTATCGTTTGAATGATAAAGCGAAGGAAATTTTGAAACGTCTTTCTGTTGATTTACAATTTAGTTCTGATTATGTTGTGGAATTAGATTATAATCAAAGAGAGAAGTTTATAAAAAAACGAAAACAGTCAATAAGGAAATATCTTGTTGCAGATGGAATTAATGATAATAGGATAATTGACCCAAATAAATATTCTTCCGATGAAGACCCATATTTTATTCTCAGAATAAATGACGGAGATTCTCCATACGATGATGCCCTTGCAGATGACGACGAATTAGATTTTGAAATAGAAGACGGAGAAGATGTTGTTATTCATGATGGCTCTGAAGGTACCGAAGGCGGCGGAGGTATTATTGTTCAAGGCGGAGGTTGCGAGATAGTTGAAGTTGAATATATTTTTTTTGAAGATAATGAAGATGAGAATTATAATGGAAATGCTGTTCACAATATAAATAAAGTTGCCGAATATTTATTAAATCATCCAACAACAATTTTGGAAATTATAGGTTTTGCTGATGGAAGAGGAGGAGAAGAATACAATAAAGATTTAGGAATTAGAAGAGCTATTTTTGTTAAAAATGAACTGATGAAAAAAGGTGTTCCTGAATTAAATTTATTAATCTCGTCTTATGGAGAAGGAAATCCAATTGCAAATAATGATATGGGAATAGATGTGCAATCTTATAACCGAAGAGCCGAATTTAGAATATTCGAACAAACTGGAGAAGCACAACCTTTACTTGTTAAACAACCTTATTTACCAAGTGACGAAGAAGTAAAACGTTGGAGAAGTAAACCTTCCGCAAGTAGGAACGGTTATTCACCAAAATAATTTCAAGTTGTATAGATATAATTTTTAGGTTTTTTTTAATTTATTTCAAATAATTTTTTTATATAAAAAAATTATTTGAAATAAATTAAAAATTATGCGAAAAATAAAATGTTTATAAATCCTAGCAATTGCTAGAATGTTGATTATGAGTAAAAAAACTAAAATATAATTTTATATATTTTGGTTTGTATTGTGGATTTTTTTTTTAATGATTTAAAAGCATAAAAATTTTGGCAATTTTTGAAAAAATTTTTTTTAATGATTTAAAAGCATAAAAATTTTGCAAATTTTTGAAAAAATTTTTTTTTAATAATTTAAAAACATAAAAATTTTGGAAGTTTTCAAAAAATCGTCAAATTTTTAATGATTTTTAATTTCAAAATAAAAAATTTTTTTTTCATAATTCGTCCAAAATTTTAATATTTAATAATGTGTGTGAAAACACCGCAAGCGCAGGGAAAAAGAAAAAAAACTTTTTACCATAAAAATTGAGTGGATACAAATTTTTGTTTATTTTAATATATATATATATATATATATTTGTTTTTTTTTTAATTTAATATTTTATAAAATATGAAAAAAATTAAATTTCCAAAATATTTTATATTTATATTTTGGATAACATTTGTAAATTTATTGGTACTGTTTATTAGAAATCAAATATTAGATTTCAAAATTGATGACACTCTTATGTTAAATCTTTTTCACGGATTTCTACCATTGGTTTTTGCTTTTTTATTAAAGCAATTTTATGATAAATTAAATAGTTTTTTCTTTTGGCTTTTCACTCTTGTTTGGGTTTTATATTATCCAAATTCTCCTTATATGATAAGTGGCTTAAAACATATTGCTGCTACGCCAAAAGAATTTCAAAACTACGATACTTTAATTATTTTTTCTCTTGCAATGCTATCGCTTTTTTATGGTTTAATTTCTTTAAAAATTATGTATAATCTTTTTAGAAAAAGACACGGAAAAAAATTTGCTAATCTTATTATTACAATAACTCTTTTACTTAGCTGTCTTGGTTTTTATATGGGACGTGTTTTATTTCTTTTTTCAGCCGATTTTTTCAAACATCCTATAAAAGTAATAAAATTAGTTTGGAACGGTTTGTTTCCTATTGGAGATAATCTTTCTACTTATGCAATAATGTTTTTATTTGGAGGTGTTCAGCTTATGCTAATCATTATGTTTAAAGATGTAAATGATATAGAAACAGATTCCATAATAACTAAAGAAGAAAACTAAATCTACTAAAAAATATTATTATGAGTGTAATAAAAAAAATTACTTATTTATTTTTTGCAATGTTATCTATTGTGGTATTGCCTTGGATAGGGTCTTGGATACATCATAGTTTTGATTTTCCTTCTGACTTTTTTAGTTATCCACCACTTGCTCCTATGGTAAAAGAACCTTTTAATTTAACTATTTTTATTATTATTGCTGTTGGATTTTTAGGAGTAGCTATTTTATATTTATTTCCACAACTTTTTGGTTTTAAAAAAGTAGATTTACCTAAAAAAAAAGAAATACCAAAAGTTAATTTTCCTCTTTGGTTTTGGATAGGATTACTTTTATGGGGAAGTGCAATTATTTTACTCTGGACAAAATCTACATATCCACTTTGGTTTTTATATTGGTCTGATTTGCCACTTTTTTGGGGGTTTGTTTTAATGATTGACGGTTGGGTTTTTGTGCGAAATGGCGGAAAATCTCTTATTAGTAAAGTCCCACAAGAAATTATAGGAATTGGTGTTGCCTCTGTTGCTGGCTGGATGATATTCGAATTTTTAAACTTTTTTGTAGATGATTTATGGTATTATCCAAAAGGAGACATAATTTCTCGTGAACAATTTTTATTATATGCTATTCTAATTTCTTCGGGTTTATTACCTTTATCATTTGAATGGTATAGTTTATTTACGACTTTCCCATCTTTAAAAGTAAGATTTTCTAAAGGTTTTAAAATTGTTTTTTCTGAAAATTTAAAAACCATTTTGTTAATATTGTCTTTAATAGGATCTTTTTTGGGTGGATTATTTCCAGCAGAATTTTTCTTTACTTTATGGGCGACACCTCCAATTATTCTGGCTGTCGTATTAGATAAAATAGGAGTATGGACACCATTAAAACCTGTAGGAAAAGGCAATTGGTCTCCAATTTTATTATTTGCAATCACTTATCTTATACAAGGAATTTTTCTTGAATGTCAAAATTATTTTAGTGCTACACATGGAACAGAAATTTTTACAGAAGCACCAGCTTATTGGCAATATAGCCTTCCTTATGTAAACGAATTTCATCTTTTTGAAATGCCATTATTAGGATATGCTGGATATTTACCATTTTCTATATATATTTGGTTGTGGTGGATTGCTTTTGCAACATTATTAGGAATTCCATCAAAATTTTATAAAGAAGAACCTTTTTAAAAAAAGCATATTTATTAATTTTATAAAAAACAAATGAAAAAATCATTTTTACTATTTTTATATTTTTTATTCTTATTTTCATTTTCAAATGCTCAAAATATTATATGGGACGGAAAAAATAATTCAATAAATATTGGCAAAAATATAGAAATATTAGAGGACAAAAATGGAAGTTTTACAATAGAGGATGTCAAATCAAAAAAATTTAGAGCATTGTTTGTTCATTCTAAGCAAACAATTTTACATTTTGGATTTACAGAATCTATTTATTGGTTACGATTTTCATTAGAAAATAATTCAAACAAAGACCTTTCTCTTGAAATTGCTCATGCTTTTCTGCCAACTACTAATCTTTATTATTACGATAAGGAAAATAATTTAATAGAAATGAAAGGAGGTTATGAAGTTTTAATGAATGAAAAACTAATAAAACATCATTTTCAAATTTTTCCTTTACCAAAAGGTGAGCATGAATTTTATATTAGAGTTTTATCAAACGCTCACCCTTTACCTATCAAAATATGGGAAAAAGAAACTTATAAAATTAAGACCTCGCAACAAAAATTAGTTTACGGATTTTATATAGGATTTATGTTTTTTGTTATTCTAACAAATATATTTTTCTTTTTCACATTACGAAATTGGTTGTATTTATTTTATGCTTTTGTTGTTCTTATATATGTTTGTTATGCTTCCATGGTAATGGACGGTTTTGTTTTATATGTTTTTGATGATTTAGATTTAATGTTTTGGTATCTTACTATTCCAACAATAGGTGTTACTGTCCAAACCATTTATTGTATGTTATTTTTGGAAACAAAAAAATATATTCCGAAATTAAATAAAATATTCTGGGGAATAATTATATATTTTGCTGTATATGTTTTTGTAAAAGAACTGATGCCAATTACTGTTGTTTTAGCAATAAATACAGTTCATGCTATGGCTTCGTTTTTTATTATGGGTTTTGTTGGTGTTAAAGTAGGACAAAAAGGTAATCAGATGGGGTATTATTTTGCAATAGCTTATTTTATATATTTTTTACTTGTAATTGTAGAAGCATGGGAAAAAGAAGAAACAGAGAAATCTAAAAATGAAATGCAAGAAAAACTAATTGAAACTACTAAGGAAAATGCAAGAATTTTAAAAGACCAAAATGTTTTACTTGAAAAGAAAGTTATTGAACGAACAGAAGTTCTTAATGAAACAAATGAAGAATTAAACCAAATAAATGAAGAATTAAAAACTACTGTTGAAGAAGTTGAGCAGCAAAAATCTAAAATTAATTTAGCAAACTCAAAGTTACAAATAATATTTAAACAAGTCTCTAAACAAAAAGAAAAAATAGAAATAAGTCATAAACATATAAAAGACAGCATTAATTATGCAAAAAAAATTCAAGATGCTATTTTGCCAAGTTTAGATTTATTTGAAAATAATTTATCAGATTATTTTATATTTTTTAAACCTCGTGATGTCGTCAGCGGAGATTTTTATATGCTTGGTATTTCTTTTTTAAATGAAATTGTTGCAAGAAAAGGTTTATATCAAGCTGGAAAAATATTAGATATTTTAAGAGAAGAAATAAAAAAATCTCTAAAACAAAATTCTTTATATTTATTTAGAAATAATGAAATGATAGAATATAAAGGAAACAAACAACCTATAGGAATTTATCGTAAAGAAAAATCATTTACAAATTATGAAATTCAATTGGAAAAAGAAGATAAAATTTATATTTTTTCTGACGGTTTTATAGACCAATTTGGCGGTGAAAGAAATAAAAAATTTATGAAAAAGAATTTTAAGAAATTGCTTTCGGAAATTCAAAATGAAAATATGAATAAACAAAAACAAATTATTAATAATACTTTTGAGAACTGGAAAGAAAATTATAAACAAATTGATGATGTTCTTGTTATGGGTGTGAAAATTTAAAATCATTAAAATTTTGCCGTTTTTTTGAAAAATATTTTTTTTAATTTAAAATCATTAAAATTTTGGCGTTTTTTTGAAAAATATTTTTTAATTATAAAATCATTAAAATTTTGGCGTTTTTTTGAAAAAAATTTTTTTTAATGATTTTAAAATCATAAAATTTTGGCGTTTTTTTGAAAAAAATTTTTTTTAATGATTTTAAAATCATAAAATTTTGGCGTTTTTTTGAAAAAATTTTTTTAAAATTAAAAAAATTGAAATTTTGGACGAATTTTGAAAAAATTTTTTTTTTAATTTGAAATTAAAATATTTAAAATTTTGGGCAATTTTTGAAAAAAAAATTTTTTTTTATTTTGAAATTAAAATATTTAAAATTTTGGCAAATTTTGAAAAAAAAATTTTTTTTTAAATAAAATACAAAATTTTAAAATTAAATATATTCTTATGATTATTTATAAATTTGTTCTTTAATATTTTTTTAAAAAAACAATATATTTAAAAAAATTATGGATAAAAAAATTATATTTCCATTAATTGGCAAGTTTATTCCAACGGAAAGCAAACCTAAAGCAATAACTTTAGAAAAATTTTTAGAACTATTAAGGAACGAGGAAGATTATTTTAGAGGGGAAGAAAATAATACTAAGTTAATGATTACTCGTTTACGGAAAATTTTTTATGATATATATGGTTGGGATAAAAAATTGATACGTAAAGCTACAAATATAAAAGGAAGGTACAAAGTAAATCTTATTAATGTTCCTTATGATAATAAAGCAAGACCTGTTAAAAGAAAACGTTGGAGAAATATTTTTAAATATTATGAAATTATAGACCACAAATTACGTTTGGTCACTGTAAAAAATGGAGACTGGATGAATCCAAATGTTGGCGAAACTCCGGAAATATATAAAAATCGTAATCAAGACGTAATTCTGCCAGATGGTTCTTTTTGCGATATTGGACATGTGCTTGCTGGATTAGATGCTTATAACTATCTTGCACCTGTAAGTCCATTACCAGATTTTCTTTTGTTTGCATATCGTTTTTTTCCGTCTGTAGATTATAATACAGATATTGTAACTTGGCTTGGAGATATTGCAAGTACATCTGGAGAGTTTTTATTCAAAAGATTTAGCCAAAAAAAACCTTTAGACAATAAACAAAAACAAGACTTAATAAATACTTATTCTGACGGTTCAGATATGCTTGGAAATATAGACCCTTTTGTTATTAAATTACTTTATGACACATCTTCTACAAACGGTTTAAGAATTACTGAAATATTAAAAAGCTATTACATAGGTAATAAATACGAAAAACCTTATAAAAATAGATATAAGCATTTTTGTAAAACTGTTGGTTTAAATAACTGGGATGGTGAAAAATTTTCTAATGAAAAAAAATGGTTTAAATATTACAAAAAACAATTAAAAAATAATACAGCTTTTTATGTTTACAGTAGAAGTAGAAAACCAATAAGTGTTTTTTTAGCTATTATGATTTACTTCAATTTTTATAAAAAAATTCTTGATTTTGATTTATTGTTGGGACTATTTTTAGATGCTTTGAAATTAAAAATTTAAAAAAAATATAATTAATAAATTTTAAATTATGAGTTTACATAAAAA
>NBLL01000044.1 GCA_002084355.1 Bacteroidetes bacterium 4572_128
GTTTTATGATTAGACGGTGTAACATTCCAATTAAAATCGTTCAAATAAAAAATTTCATGAATATCATTGTATGGAATAAAAGCGATTTTTTCCGCATCAAAAGCTCCTAAATATGACGGAGGCAAATTTTTATCAAAAGTACGAGACTTTCCAATGGTTAAAATCAATTGAACGAAGGATTTATAAATGTCTGATTTTCCTTTTTTTGCCTCCGCCCAAAGCAAACTTTCTTGTTCTAAGGATTCATTTTTATGCATGGAAACGCAGAAATCTATATTTCCAATAATTTTGGTATTGCTATTTTATTTTTTAGCTCTTCTTCTCTAATGTTTAAATTGTATGATGTCATTGTATTTTTAATTATCATTTATAATACAAATTTAATTTAAAAATTTGTATTATAATTTAAATTTTAATACATTAAAATTTTGACGTTTTTTTGAAAAAAAATTTTTTTTTAATTATAAAAAGTCTTAAAATTTTCACGTTTTTTGAAAAAAATATTTTTTTTATTTTGAAATTAAAAAATATTAAAATTTTGGACGATTTTTGAAAAATTATTTTTTTTTTGTTTTTACAAAATCAAAAAAATTTTTAATTAAATTGAATTTATAATCAAAATCTTTTTCATCCTCAATATGAAATTGATAATCACCAGTTCCCCAATGTCCTTTTTCTGAAATATCTTTACAAATTTTTTTTGTGTCATAAATTTTAATTTCTTTTTTTCCGAAAATAACTTTTAAAGATTTCTTTAAAAAAATAACACTTAAAAATGAACGATTATTTATTTTAAAAGAAATATAAAGTTTTCTATAAAAGATCTCAATATTTCTATCAAAAGCTAAAATATTTTTTCTTAATTTTTGATACAAATTTTTTAAATTTTCGTTTGTCTTTTTAATATGGTAATCCTCTGTATTTTTAGAATTTTTTACTTTTGATTTTTTAGATACATTTTTTCCTATAATAATTTTTTCATTTTCTTCTTTGATTTTATCAAAAATTTGATATTCTTCTCGTTTTTTAAGTTTCTTCACTAATTCTTGGTATTCTATTTCTTTTTTTAAATTATTCAAATTTTTAAAAGAACCAAAAGAAAAAAAGTTCAAAACTTCCATATTAAAATTTGTTAAATTTTCAATGGATAAAGAATAGATTTTTAAGTACAATTTTTAACAGTGTTTACATAGTTCATTAATTGCTCAAAATGTGCTCCATTCAACTCTGTTTCAAATCGTTTCACTTCTATTATAACATTTTGATTGTCTGATTTTAAATTAATATCTAAACGTTTTTTTCCTTCTGTTTTTTTTTCAAAAATAACACTTTTAAAATCAAAAACATCCCAAGCTAAATTTTTGAAAAGATCTAAGACAAGGCTATTTGTTGTCTGAGTTTCACAAATATTTTTATTTTCTTTTTTTAATAATTCTATTTTATTTTTTAATTTTCTTAAATTTTCCATAATTATTTTATTAATAAATCACAATAATAATAAAAAAATTTTAATTTAAAAAAAACATCATTTTTTTGAAAAAAATTTTTTAATTTTGAAATTTAAAAAAATTAAAAATTTTGGACGATTTTTGAAAAAAATTTTTTTTATTTTGAAATTAAAAAATCTTAAAATTTTGGACGATTTTTGAAAAAATTTTTTTTAATTTTTAAATATTAAAATTTTGGACGATTTTTGAAAAAAAAAAAATTTCAAAATTGAAATTAAAAAATATTAAAATTTTGGACGATTTTTGAAAAAAAATTTTTTTTTAATTGAAATTAAAAAAATGTTAAAATTTTGGACGATCTTTTGAAAAAAAATTTTTTTTAACATTGGAGGTTTCTTTTTTAACACCAATGTTTATTAAATGTTGTTTTTTTAAAAATGTTAAAATTTTGGGCGAATTATGAAAAAAGTTTTTTTTAATTGAAATTTAAAAATGTTAAAATTTTGGGCGAATTATGAAAAAAATTTTTTTTTAATTTGAAATTAAAAAATGTTAAAATTTTCACGATTTTTGAAAAATTTTTTTTTAATTGAAATTTAAAAATATTAAAATTTTGGGCGATTTTTGAAAAAAAAATTTTTTTATTATATTTTTGTACATTTTCAAATTTTTTATTTGAATAATTTTTAAATTAAAAATAAAATCCAAAAAACTGCCTAATTAAACAATCTTTTGGATTTTTTATCTTTATGTAAAATTTATTTTAGTAAGCCCATTTCAAATAAATTGCTCCCCAAGTAAAACCTCCGCCAAAGGCAGCAAGTATTAAATTATCGCCTTTTTTCAATTTGCTTTCCCATTCCCACAAACACAGTGGAATAGTTCCATTTGTAGTGTTTCCATATTTTTCTATATTTACCATAACTCTTTCCAGAGGTACATTTATACGTCTTGCAGTTGCATCAATAATTCTTTTATTTGCTTGATGTGGAACTAACCAATTAATATCATCTCCTTTGATATTATTTTTTTTTAGAATTTCCTCTGCAACATTTGCCATATTTGTTACTGCAAACTTAAAAACTGGCTGTCCTTCTTGATAAATAAAATGCTCTTTTGCATTTATAGTTTCGTGTGATGATGGTTTTACAGAGCCTCCTGCTTTCATATGTAAATGTACTTTTCCTGCACCGTCAGCCTTTAAAATACTATCCATTATTCCAACTTCCTCTGTGGTTGGTTCCAAAAGAACTGCTCCACCTCCGTCACCAAAAATAATACAAGTTGAACGGTCAGTATAATCTACTATAGATGACATTTTATCCGCACTAACAACTAAAACTTTTTTATAGTTTCCTGTTTCTATATATTTAGAAGCAGTTGTTAATCCATATAAAAAACCAGAACAAGCTGCCATTAAATCAAAACTGAACGCATTTTTTATTCCAACCATATCACTAATAATATTAGCAGTAGCTGGAAATTGCATATCTGGAGTAACAGTTGTGCATATTAATAAATCAATTTCATCTGGCGAAATTCCTTTCTTTTTTAATAACTTTTCGACAGCCTTAGCTCCTATATAAGAAGTTCCTAAATTTTCACCTTTTAAAATTCTTCTTTCTTTGATACCCGTTCTGGATAATATCCATTCGTTATTGGTATCAACCATAGTTTCTAACTCTTTGTTTGTCAAAATATAATCTGGAACATATCCTTGTATTCCAGTTATTGCTGCTCTTATTTTACTCATATTTTTTGTTTAAATGCAGTTTTTATTTTTTCAGATAAATTTACTTCTATGACAGTTTTTGTTTTTATTATCATATTTTTTATTGCAAAAATACTAGAGGCACCATGTCCTATAATTACATTTGAATTAATTCCAAGTATTGGTGTTCCACCGTAAGATTCTGGATTAAAAGTATCGAAAAATTTATTTTTCACTTTTTTCTTTTTTATTAAAGAATAAAAAGCCTCCGCACCTTTCAAAACAATATTGCCCGTAAAACCATCACAAACAATAACATCTGCTTTTTCATCATTAAAAAAATCTGTTCCTTCTACATTTCCTATGAAATTAAAATCATCAGTATTTTTCATAATTTCATAAGTTGCTTTAGTCAATAAATTTCCTTTTTCTTTTTCTGAACCTATGCTTAATAATCCAACTCTCGGATTTTTTATTCCAAAAATACTTTCTGCATAAACAGAACCAATAATAGCGTATTGATATAAGACTTCTGGTTTAACATCTGGATTAATTCCAACATCAAGCAATACCGCTAATTTACCATTATCTTTTGGCATAACAGTAGAAATCGCTGGACGAATTACATTTGAAATAACTTTCACTGTGTACATCGCACCAACAAGCATAGCTCCTGTATTTCCTGCACTTGCAAAACCGTCTATTTTATTAGAACTTAACAATTTATAACCAATAGAAATACCAGATTTTTGTTTTTTTACGAAAGATTTTGCTGGATGCTCAGACATTCCAATTGTTTCTGATGCATGAACTATCTCAAATTGGTTAATATCTTCCTGTTCCTGTTGAAAAATTTTTTTTATTATTTTTTCGTCTCCAATTAAAACCAATTTAATATTTGAGGATAGTTCTTTTTTTGCTTCTATAGCACCACGTATTCTTATACGTGGACTATAATCGCCTCCCATAATATCTATACCAATTTTCATAATTTTTTAAATTATTGGTTCCATTTTTTATTGATTTTCAGATTTTTCCACTGCAAGTTTACCTCTATAATAACCGCATTCTGGACAAACTCTATGATAAAGTACTGTTCCACCGCAGTTGGAACAATTAGCTAAAGTTCGTGGAATCGCTTTATAATGCGTCCTACGTTTGTCTCTTCTTTGTTTTGATATTCTGTGTTTTGGATGTGCCATTTTAAAAATTATTTTTTATTAAAATTTTTTAGTGCTAACCATCTATGGTCAATAATATTTTCTTTTTTCGATTTTAAATTTTCTAATTTTTCTATAATTAATGGATTACAAGTAGAAAAACCATTTTCATCATTTTGATGAACTTTTTTATAAGGCATACTCAAAACAATACATTCATAAATGTAATGCTTTAAATCAATTTGTTTATCAAATTTTGAAATTGCCATATAATCATCTTCTTTTTTGTAATCAAAAAATTCATCTAAATTTTCACGAAATCTAATTAATAATTTCCCATTATATTTAATTGGAAAATCAAAATAATCCATACATCTATCGCATTGAACATTTACGAAACCTTCAATTTTTGTAAAAATTTTTATATAGTTTCTTTTCAAATCTAAATTTATATCAACGACTAAATTAGCTTTTTTAATGGTTGATAATTTAATTTTTGAAAAAAAATTATCTTTTACAAAAAATTTAAGATGTAAATCTTCATTTTTTAAATTTTGCAAATAAATAACGTAATTATTTTCTAAATTATTCAAAAAATTTTTTTTATTTTTTAAAATTGCAAAATTATTATTTTTATGTAAAAAAAAAAAATTTTTTCATATAAATTTATAAAATGAAAATTTTAATTATTTGTACAGGAAATTCTTGTAGAAGCCAAATGGCAGAATCTATATTAAAAAGTTTTGATGAAAATCTTGAGGTTTTTTCGGCTGGAACAATAATAGAGAAATATGTAAATCCTTATGCTGTGAAAGTTATGAAAGAAGTTGGAATAAATTTATCAAAAAATTATCCAAAAAATGTAAATATTTTTTTGAAAAATAAATTTGATTTTGTAATTACCGTTTGCGATGGTGCGAAAGAAATTTGTCCAGTTTTTTTAGGAGATGTAAAAAAATATTTTCATATTCCTTTCGAAGACCCAGCAAATGCAAAAGGCTCTGAAGAAGAGATTTTGAAAATCTATAGAAAAAGCCGTGAAACTATAAAAGAAAAATTTTTGTATTTTTACAAAAAAGAAATTTTTGTATTTTAAAATGAAATATATAAAAATATTAAAATATCGTATTTCTAAAAAGAAAAAAGAATTATTAATTCAAAATAATAAGAAAAATTTATTTTTTATTTTCATAAAATTTTTTTTGGAAATTATAATTGGTTTTTATAGGATTTTGATGGCAAAATTTTATCTGAGAAATGTTACTAAATTAGGGAAATTAGTTTCTATAAAAAATAAGCCATTAATAAAAGCAAATGGAAAAATTTACATAGGAGATAATGTACGAATTTGGTCTTTTGTTAACAAAACAAAATTACTTGTTGATAAGAATGGAACTTTAAAGATAGGTGAAAATTCTCGTATAAATTCTTGTCATATTTCTGTGAGCAATTTTGTAGAAATTGGTAAAAATGTCAGGATTGCTCCGGGAGTTTTGATTTTAGACAGTGATTATCATTTAGTAGAAAATCATTTCTCTGAAGATGGGAAAAATTCTCCGATAATTATAGAAGATGATGTTTGGCTTGCGATGCGTTGCATAATCTTAAAAGGTGTTAAAATTGGAAAATCATCAGTTGTTGCTGCTGGTTCAGTAGTAACAAAAAATGTTCCTCCAAATTGTGTAGTTGCCGGAGTTCCTGCAAAAATTATAAAAAAAATTAAATAATAAAATTTCATTTTTTAAAATTATTTTAAGGTTTTTAATTTTTTAAAATTTCATAAAAAAAAATTTTTTCAAAAAAACGCAAAATTTTAATGATTTTTTTTATATGCACACGCAATTGATTTGTATGCTTCACGTGAAAAGGATATAATGTTTTTCAAAATGATAAACGATATCCTGTAAAAGGAGATAATATATTTGCAGTAAATATTGGGATAAATTACAGATGAAATAAAAAAATATAGATATAATGAATTTAAAATAGAAATTATGAATGTTACCAATAACAAAGCTGTAGTTATAATATTATGACATAAGAACAAAAGAAATTAAAAAAAACTTACATAATTATCTCTGATTCCGAATTTTATATAATTAATTTTTCCAAAAAAAAAGCATTTTTTTTGAAAAAATATTAAAAATTTTGGCATTTTATTGAAAAAAATTTTTTTTGAAATAAAATATTAAAATTTTCGGTATTTTTGTAAAAAAATAATTTTCATAATTTTTTAATTAAAAATTAAAAATTTTGAGGAAGTTAAAAGAATTTAAATTTTAATTTTATAAATAAAAAAAATGTACGATATAATAATTATTGGAGGCGGAGCTTCTGGAATGTTTGTCTCTAATTTTCTTGCTGAGAAAGGGAAAAAAGTTTTAATCTTAGAAAAGACAAAAATTCTTGGTCGTAAGTTGTCTATTACAGGAAAAGGACGATGCAATTTGACTAATTTAAATGATAAAGATGAATTTTTAAATCATTTTCACACAGACAAAGAATTGGTGTAAAAACTGCTTCAGAAAGAGGAAAAAGAGTTTTTTTGAAAAGTAATAATGCAAAAGAAATAGTCTTTGCTTTGAAAAATTTACTAAAAAAAAATAAAGTAGAAATTATTTATAAAGCAAATGTAAAAAAATTTATAAAAAAAGAAAATGAAATTATCGCAGTAAAATTAGAAAATAAAAAAATTTTTCGTGGAAAATATTTTGTTTTAGCAACAGGTGGTGCTTCTTATCCAAGAACAGGTTCAACAGGAGACGGTTATAAATTAGCAAAAGATCTTGGTCATGAAATAATATCAATACGACCATCATTAGTTCCTTTTGAAATCAAAGAGCAAAAAAAAATTGAAATCTTAAATGGTTTAATTTTAAAAAATGTAAAATTAAAAGTTCTTGTAAATAATAAAAAAGAATTGGAAAAATTCGGTGAAATGCAATTTTATAAATGGGGAATTTCCGGTGCAATAGTTTTAAATTTAAGTAGGAAAATAGTTGATTTTTTGAATGGAAAAAAGAAAATAAAAATTTCTATAGATTTAAAACCAGCTTTAAGTGACGAAAAATTAACTAACAGATTAATTAGAGAGTTTAAAAAATTCCCGAATTTAAGTATAGAAAAAATTCTAAGAAAATTAATTCCAGAAAAATTAATAAAAATTTGTTTGCAAGAAACAAAAATTTCATTTTCGAAAAATGTCAAAATAATTTCAAATAATGAAAAAATAAAAATTGTAAAATTCTTAAAAAATTTTTCATTAGAAATTACAAAAGATAGAGGTTTTTCAGAAGCAATTATAACGGCTGGAGGAATTTCTACAAAAGAAATTTATAAAAATAATTTGCAATCAAAAATTTTAAAAAATTTATTTTTTACCGGAGAAGTTATAGACGTAGATGCAGATACCGGAGGTTACAATTTACAATGGGCATTTTCAAGCTCCTATTTAGTAGCAGAAAAATTAATGAATAATGAGGAAATGAAGAATTTTTAATAATGAAAGCATTTTGCATTCCTCATTCACATTATTTATTCCTCATTTTTCTTTGTACTAATGTTAAATTCTACATTTTCTCCTTTGTAGTTTTCACTTTCTTCTATAGAAATTTTTATTTTTACTTCTGTTGTTTCTATTTTTTTACTTGCTTTAAAAACAATTTTTTCAGTATGATTTGCATTTGCAGAGATTTTTTTCACAGTAATTTTTTTCTTATATTTTAAGTTTTTAGAAACATTTTCTGTTTCTACAAGGATTTTAATTTTTTTTAAATTTTTTTTACTGGTATTTCTTATTGTAAGGATTAATTTTCCTTCTTCTTTTGCGTTTAAAATATTATCTCTTCCATCGTCTATAAATTCTATTATTTTCATTTCTAAAATAGGACGTTTATCATTTTTAGAAATTTCTTCATTTTCATTTTCCTCTTCCTCTTCCTCTTCCTCTACTTCTTTTTTTTCTATATCTATATTTTCTTTTTCTGGAATTTCGTTTTTTGAAGTTTCTATTATTAATTTAAAACCTTGTGGCAAATTGTTATTTTTTTCTTCAAAAGTAATATTGAAATTAAATGTTCCATCTATGATTTTTTTACTAGCTTTAATTTTTAAAATTCTTATATCTTTTTCTCCTGCAGAGAGTTTTTTGAAAATAGCCGATTTATCATATTTCAAAGCTTTATGAGCATCTTTAGAATTTAATTTAATTTTCAATTTTTTTAATTCTATTTTACTTTTATTTGTTATGGTAATTTGTAAATTTCCTTCCTCTTTTGCATTTAAAATATTATCAAAAGATGGTTCAACAAATTTATATTCTATTTTGAATTTTTCATCTTCTTTTATAAAAACTTCTGGTTCTATTTGTTTTATAATTTCTAAAGTGTCTTGAATTGTTTCTATGATACTGTCTGTATTATTTTCTTCTTCATATTCTTCTTCGTTAAATTCATCAGTTTCCCATTTATCTTCTGGATGTGTTGCGTTTTCATTTTCTAAAATGAAACTCATTTCAGCATCTTCTAAATAAAGTGGTTTTTTTTGTTTTCCAAACTCATAAGCAATCCCAGTTCTTGGATGTATAAGTTTAATATTAAAAATATCAAAAGTTTCACAATCTTCAAGAAGTTGTTTTGCTCCTATTACTTCAACATCTTGTAAATTTTGTTTTAAAATACGCGCTTCATCTCTTCGAATTTTTACATATTCTACATTTCCTAATATTGTCACTGGAAAATATTCAGCTTCAGCATTATAATAACCAAGTATATCTATTTTTAGATGTATTATTTCATAAGATTTTTTAATATTTTCTCTTCTGGAAAGTTCTACTTTTTGTGCTCTATCTATTTTTATTTCACTTTTTTCATCTGTCAGCATTACATTAGCAATTGAATCTATTTCTTTTTGTTTTTTTATTGCAAGATCTTCATTTAATAAAAATTTTTGTTCTCTAAGAACAATTAACTCTAATGAATCATCTTCAATTTGTCTATATTTTTCATACATTTCTAATGTAAATAATTCAGCTTTATTTATACGTTCTTCATATTCTGCTAAAGTTTCGAATTCATCTTTTGAAGCAAATAGATCTACTAATTCTATTTCATTTGAAGTTTTTATAGTATTAGAATTTTTAGATAAATTTTCTTCTAATAAATTATAATAATCCCATAATTTTAATGTATTATCATCACTTGCGCTTACAATATATTTTCCATCTGGACTAAATTGAACACAATTAATTATTGATTTATGTCCAGTAAATATTCCTAATATACGACCACTTTCAGTTTCCCAAATTCTTATGCTTGTATCACAACCTGCACTCACAATATAATTTCCATCTGGACTAAAATCTACAGAATTTATTTTATTTGTATGTCCTATAAAACTTCTAATTGTGTCTCCAGAATTTACATCCCAAAGTATTAAATTTTTATCAGCACTTGAACTAATTAAACTTCTTCCATCTGGACTAAATTCTATGTGAGTAACAATATCTTTATGCTCTTCTAATGTTTTTCTTGCATATTTTCTTGTAATATCCCAAATTCTTATGGTTTTATCATTGCTTGCTTTCTCTTCTGTCCCAAAATATTAGATTATTATCTTCACTTCCACTAATAATATAATTTCCATCTGGACTAAAAGCAAGCGATACAATTTTAGTTTTATGCTCTTTAAAAACATTTAAAATTTTTCCATTTGAAATTCTAGATAATCTAAAATTATTATCAGAAGTATCTGCATTTATAATAAACTCTCCATCAGAACTATATGCAACAGCATTTATATTATTATCATAACCTTTAAAAGTTCTAATTTCTTCACCGCTTTCTATCTTCCATAATTTTAAAGTTTCATCCCAACTTCCACTAATTATATATTTTCCGTCAGAAGAGAAATGAACAGAATTTACTCTGTTTTTATGTCCTTTTAATGTTCTAACAAATTCATTTTTTTCTTCCTGAGAATATGTTTCCTTAATAAAAAAAAGAAAAAAAATTATAAAAAGAATATTAAATGTTTTCATTTTTATTAAATTAAATAAAAAAAAATTAAAATTTCCAATTCTAAAAAAAATTGGAAATTCTTAAAAATTACTCTTTCGCTTTTGTACTGATATTAAATTCTATAGCTTCTCCTTTGTAATTTTCATTTTCTTCTATAGAAATTTTTATTTTTACTTCTGTTGTTTCTATTTTTTTACCCGCCTTAAAATCAATTTTTTCTGTATGATTTCCACTTGTTAATATCTTTTTTATTGTAATTTTATTTTTATATTTTAAGTTTTTTGAAACATTTTCTGTTTCAACAATTAGTTTAATTTTCTTTAAGTCTTGTCCCGATGTATTTTTAATTGTTAAAATTAGTTTCCCTTCCTCTTTTGCATTAAGAATATTATCTCTTCCATCATCTATAAATTCTACTATTTTCATCTCCAATATTGGTCGTTTATCATCTTTAGATACTTCTTCTTTTATTTCCTCATCTTTTTCTTTTATATCTTCTTTAGTACTTTCGTCTTCACTTGTAGAAATCGGAGATGCTTCTTTTTCCGAAGTTGTTATTGTCAATGTAAATCCTTGTGGCAAATTATCATCTTTTTCCTCAAAAGTAACATTAAAATTAAATGTTCCGTCGATGATTTTTTTACTTGCTTTTATTTTTAAAACTCTTACATCTGTTTCTCCTGACGCAAGTTTTTTGAAAATTGCAGATTTATCATATTTCAATGCTTTATGAGCGTCTTTAGAACTTAATTTAATTTTCAATTTTTTTAATTCTATTTCACTTTTGTTGGTTATTGTAATTTGCAAATTACCTTCTTCCTTAGCATTTAAAATATTGTCCATAGATGGTTCAATAAATTTATATTCAACTTTAAATAATTCGTCTTCTTTCACAAGAATTTCAGCTTCAATTTTATTATTATTTTCTAAAGTGTCTATTTCATTTTCTACAATAGTATCTTTATTATTTTCTTCTTCATAATTTTCTTCTTCTTCATCTGTAGCCCATTTGTCATCTGGATGTGTTGCATTTTCATTCTCTAATGTAAATGCCATTTCTCCTGCTTCTAAATAAAGTGGTCTTTTTTGTTTTCCAAAAGCATAAGTAACTCCAGTTCTTGGATGTATAATTTTAATGTTAAAAATATCAAAAGTTTCGCAATCTTCTAAGAGTTGTTTATCACCAATAACTTCAACATCTTGCAAATTTTGTTTAAAATCACGCGCAATTTCATCTATTTTTAAATAAATATTTTCAAAAGATTTTTTAATATTTTCTCTTCTGGAAAGTTCTTCTTTTTGTGCTCTTTCTATTTCCATTGTAAGTTCTTCATCCATTCGCATTCTATCTGCAATGGAATCTATTTCTGCTTGTTTTCTTCTTGCGAGTTCTTCTGCAAATAAACGGTTTTGCTCTTTTAAAGCTATCAATTCTAAGGAATCATCTTCAATTTGTCTATATTTTTCATACATTTCTAATGTAAATAATTCGGCTCTTTTTAGACGTTCTTCATATTGTTCTAAAGTTTCAAATTCATCTTTTGGTGCAAATAAATCTGTTAGCTCTCTTTCGTACTTAACTTTTTCATCATAACCACTATACGTAATTAATAAATTACTATAATCCCATAATTTTAAATTAGTATCATCACTACCACTAACAACATATTTACCATTCTGACTAAATTGAACACAATTAATTACTGCTTGATGTCCAGTAAATGTACCAAGAAGTCGTCCTTTTTCTGTTTCCCATACTCTTACCGTTGTATCACAACCAGCACTTGCAATGTAGCTACCATTAGAACTAAAAGTCACTGCATTAACTTTATTTGTATGTCCCCTAAAAACCCTAATTGTATCACCAGAATCTACATCCCAAAGTATCAAATTTTTATCTGCACTTGCACTAATTAAATATCTTCCATCTGGACTAAACTCTATATCAGTAACAAAACTTTTATGACCGTATAATGTTTTTTTTGAGTATTTATTTGAAGTTTCCCAAATTTTTATAGTTTTATCATCACTTGCACTTGCAAAATATTCGCCATCTGGACTAAAATCAACATCATTTACATAATCGCTATGTCCTTTGTATTTTTTAATTTTCTTACCTTCTCTTCTGTCCCATAGTCGCAAAGTATTATCTGCACTTCCACTTACTATATAATTTCCATCTGGGCTAAAAGCAAGAGCTAAAATATTACTTTTATGACCTTTGAAAATCCTTATTATTTCGCCCGTTTGAATCCTCCATAATTTAAAAGTGTTATCAGAAGTTCCACTTATAACAAACTCTCCATCTGGACTGTAATCAACAGCATTTACCCTATATTCGTAACCTTTAAAAGTTCTTATTTCTTCACCGCTTTCTGTCTGCCATAATTTCAAAGTCTCATCCCAACTTCCACTAATTATATATTTACCATTAGGACTAAAACTAACAGAATTTACACGATAAGTATGACCTTTTAAGGTTCTTACAAATTCTTTTTTTTCTTCTTGAGAAGAAGTTTTTTGAAGAAAAAAAAGAAAAAAAACGATAAAAAAGATATTAAATATTTTCATTTTTAAAAATTTTTTTTAAATAATTTTTATACAAAAATAAAAAATGTTTTTTTAAAACGTATAATTAAAAAAAGAAATTATAATCTTATATAAAAAAAAAATTTAAATAACAAAATTAAATGAAATAGAATTTTTTTTAATTGTTCAAATAAAAAAAATTCAAAAATGTTCAAAATTTTAATGATTTTATTAAAAAATAATTTTTTTTCAAAAAACGTTCAAAAAATTTAATATTTTTATAAAAAATTTTTTTCAAAAATCGTCCAAAATTTTAAGATTTTTTATATTTAAAATTATAAAAAATTTTTTTCAAAAATCGTCCAAAATTTTAAGATTTTTTATATTTAAAATTAAAAAAAATTTTTTTCAAAAATCGTCCAAAATTTTAAATTTTTTATATTTAAAATTAAAAAAAAATTTTTTTCAAAAATCGTCCAAAATTTTAAGATTTTTTATATTTAAAATTAAAAAAAAATTTTTTCAAAAATCGTCCAAAATTTTAAGATTTTTTATATTTAAAATTAAAAAAAAATTTTTTCAAAAATCATTCAAAATTTTAATATTTTTTATATTTAAAATTAAAAAAAAATTTTCAAAAATCGTCCAAAATTTTAAGATTTTTTGTATTTAAAATTACAAAAAAAATTTTTCAAAAATCGTCCAAAAATTTAATTTTAAATTTCAAAAAATCATTAACAAATTACCATTTTTTTTTTTTAAGATTTCTTAAAAAAAATTATATAAAAAAAATTTATTTTTATAATTTTTTTTTATATAATTTTGCAATTATTAAAATAAAAATTTTTATGGAGAATTTATTGATTGATTTAAAGAAAATTGGCTTAGATAATATTGGAGAGATTTATCGTAATGCGAGTTATGATAAATTGATGAAAGAGGTCATAAAACTGATTTTGGAGCAATTGCTGTTGATACAGGAGTTTTTACTGGACGTTCGCCTAAGGATAAATATATCGTTGATGAGAAAAGTTCCACAAAAAATATTTGGTGGAAAAATGAAATGAGAAAAAGCTCTGACAATAAACCAATTTCTCATGAAGTTTGGAATGATTTAAAATCTACTGCTGTAAAACAATTAAATGCAGATAAAAAAAACTTATATGTTATAGATTGTTTTGCCGGAGCAAATGAAGATACTCGTTTATCTATTCGTTTTATTATGGAAGTTGCTTGGCAAGCTCATTTTGTAAAAAATATGTTTATTCGTCCTTCGGAAAAAGAATTAAAAAATTTCAAAGCTGATTTTGTTGTTTTGAATGCTTCTAAAACAACAAACGAAAAATGGAAAGAGCATAAATTAAATAGCAATGTTTTTGTTGCTTTTAATCTTGGCGAAAAAATGGCTGTTATTGGTGGAAGTTGGTATGGTGGGGAAATGAAAAAAGGAATATTTTCTGTAATGAATTATATTCTTCCTTTGAAAAATATTGCTGCTATGCATTGTTCAGCAAATATTGGAAAAAAAGGTGATACTGCTATATTTTTTGGTTTATCCGGAACTGGAAAAACAACACTCTCTGCTGACCCAAATCGTGCATTAATTGGTGATGACGAACACGGCTGGGACGATAATGGAGTTTTTAATTTCGAAGGAGGTTGTTATGCAAAAACTATAGATTTAGACCAAGAAAAAGAGCCAGATATTTATAAAGCGATAAAAAGAGACGCATTATTAGAAAATGTTGTCGTGAAAGATGGAAAAGTAGATTTCGCTGATGTTTCAAAAACAAAAAATACTCGTGTTTCTTATCCTATCTATCACATAGATAATATTGTTAAACCTATTTCTAAAGGTGGACATCCAAAGAATGTTATTTTCCTAACTGCTGATGCTTTTGGTGTTTTGCCTCCTGTTTCTAAATTGACAAAAGATCAAACAAAATATCATTTTTTGAACGGTTACACAGCAAAAGTTGCGGGAACAGAAAGAGGAATTACAGAACCTATACCATCTTTTTCTGCTTGTTTTGGAGCGGCATTTTTATTACTACATCCGACAGTTTATTCGCAAGAATTAGTTAGAAAAATGGAAGAGCATAATTCTAATGCCTATCTCGTGAATACCGGATGGATAGGTGGTTCTTATGGTATTGGCAAAAGAATAGACTTACCTTCAACAAGAAAAATTATTGATGCTATTCTTGACGGTTCTATAAATAATGCTGATTTTGAAAAATTAGATATTTTTAATTTGAATATTCCAAAACATATAAATGGAGTAAATGCTAATCTTTTAAATCCAAGAAATTTATGGGAGGATAAAGAAAAATATGATGAAACAGCAAAAAAATTAGCAAAAAAATTCATAGAAAATTTTAAATCTTTTACTGATAACGAAGAAGGAAAAAGATTAGTTGCTGCTGGTCCACAATTATAATATTATTTTTTTTATCAAAATCATAATTTTATACAAAATTTCAAAAAATTTTTTGAAAAAATTAATGTTTTTTTTTTATTTTTTTCAAAAAAATTTTTATTATTGCAAATAAAATAAAAATAAATAATATGTTATATTTGATAATATTAGCCCTTGTATCTGCTATTCTTGGAATAGGTTCAATTTTTGTTCCGAAACTAAAATTGGTATTCCGTTTAATTCTTCTTATTGGAGCAGTATTTTTGTCTTATAGTTTGTGGGAAAGCATAGCAAAACCGATACGTTTTGAAACGGAAAAAGAGAAACGTTATGATAAAGTTATTAAGCGCCTAAAATATATTAGGACTTCTCAAATTGCTTTTAAATCTGTAAATGGTATTTATTGTGCAAATTTTGATTCTCTCGTTAATTTTATAAAAACAGATTCTTTTCCTGCTGTAAAAGCAATAGGAAATGTACCTGATTCTCTCACAGAGAAAAAGGCTCTTGAAATGGGTTTAATAAAAAGAGATACTATAATGATAGGAGTAATGGATTCTATTTTCAAAAATATTAATTTTAGTATAGATTCTCTTGCTTATGTTCCTTTTTCTCAAAGTATAAAATTTAAATTAGATACTTCGGAAGTTATAACTGGTTCTAAATTGAAAGTAAAAGTATTCGAAGCAAAAGTTTCTAATTTTGATATTTTATCTGGTTTAGATAGACAAGCAATTGTAAATTTAAATGATGGATTAAAATATGCGGGTCTGAGAGTTGGCTCACTGGAAGAAGCAAATAATAATGCAGGAAATTGGGAATAAATTAATTATTTAATGAGGAATGAAAAATTCCTCATTAAATTCAATTTTTCATTTAATTCTTTATTTATCGCAAAAACATTATTTATATTTATAAAAGTGCAAAATCTTTCAGAAAAATTTTTTTCCTCTTTTGTAAGGAAAATTAATTTTTTTTCTTCTTTAGCTATATTTAAAATAAAATTTTCTCTGATTAACCTTAGTGCATAATCTAAAAATTGTTTTTGTTTTTCTCGTCCTATTTTTGCAATTTCGTTTACCCATTCAGTAATTTCAATGATTTTTTTCGAGTAAGAAAATCGCATTAAATTTGTAAATAAATCTAATAAAATTTTATTATCTTCTTTATTTTCAATAAGTTCTAATGCTTTCTGGTAATTTCCATTTGAAAGATGTATAATATCATCTATTTCTTCCTTTTCAAAATCAAAAGTTTCTTTTAATTTTTTTTCTATATCTAATTTTTCTATTTTTGGAACTTTTATTAATTGTGTTCGAGAAAGTATTGTTTTTAAAATTCTTTCTGAGTTTTCAGATATCAAAAGGAATAATGTTTTTTCTGGTGGTTCTTCTAAAATTTTCAATAATTTATTTGCTCCGGCAACATTCATTGTTTCAATTTGCCAAATTATCATAACTTTATAATCTGCTTCGAAAGTTTTCAAATTTAATTTTTTAATGGATTTTCTATAGTTATTTCTCGCCATTCTTTCAAAAAATCATTACTAACAGGTTTTTTGAAATTTTTATTCCTTACAACTGGAAATACAAAATGTAAATCTGGATGTATTAATTTTTGGTATTTTTTACAAGATGGACATTGACCACAAGAATCTTTTTCTTTTCTATTGGAACAAGAAACATACTGAGCATAAGCAAGAGCAATTGCCAAATTACCTGAACCTTCATTACCAAGAAAAATTTGAGCATGACTAATTCGTCCATCTTTTACGGTGGAAATTAATTTTTCTTTAACTTTTTCTTGTCCGATTATTTCGTTGAATAACATATTTTAAATTTTTTCAAAAAAATGTTTTTTTTTATTAAAAATAAAATTTTTTTTTAATGAAATGTTAAGAATTTAAAAAAAAAATTTTCAAAAAAACGCCAAATTTTTAATGATTTTTAAATTATTAAAAAAAAAATTTTTTCAAAATTCGTCCAAAATTTTAATGATTTTAAAAAATCGTTAAAACAAACATTGGTATTAAAAAAAAACCTCCAATGTTAAAAATATTTTTTCAAAAAAATGCCAAAATTTTAATGTTTTTAAAAAATCGTTAAAACAAACATTGGTATTAAAAAAAAACTCCAATGTTAAAAATATTTTTTCAAAAAAATGCCAAAATTTTACGATTTTAATTTATTAAAAAAAAAATTTTTTCTTCAAAAACGCCAAAATTTTAATGATTTTTAAAAATTTTTAAAAAAAATTTTTCCAAAAAACGACAATTTTTTACGAATTTTATAATTAAAAAAACGCTAATCTTTTACGAATTTTATAATTTAAAAAAAAATTTTTCTTCAAAAACGCCAATTTTTTAATAATTTTTTTTAATCAACAACTTTAATTTTTATAATTTCAATATTTTCTAAACCTTCATAATCAACACATTTACAAGCAATTTCATATTTACCTTCTTTTTTAAATTTATGTTTTACAATTCCCTTTTTATCATATAAAATATTAGATTTAAATTTATCTTTAAAATCAAAATCCCATGAAAAAAAATTTATTCCATTTTCTGAATGAGAATTCTTTTTTGCGTCAAAATAAAAAATATTTTTTTCATTCGTAATAGATATGGAAATTTTAGGCTTTTTTGAAATTGGTATAAAATCGGAAATTTCAATAAGCTTAATGTTATAATTATCTTCACGATTTAATCTTGCAACTTCTGCATTTGCACCTTTTCCAAAACTCCAAGCAAGAATAAAACCATTTTTTGATTTTTTCCTATCAATGGCAGATTTGAAATTATCAACTACATTTCTACCGATACTTTTTGACTGTTTTATCTGAAGAAAATATTTAACTCCGTCAATTATTTTTACGCCGTCTATTCCGAAATCAGCTCGTTGTTTTTTGTTTGGAACACCGCCGAACTGCTCAACAACAAAATGCTCAAATTCAAAAGGATTCATTTTATCCAAAGTTTCAAAATCGTATTTGTGAATATGAACACTGAAAGATTTTTGAAACAAATCCTTAATTTTATATAAACGATTTTCGGTAATTTTTACAGCAGCAACTGAACTGTCAACACCTATCCAATTCCTATTTAATTTCTCCGCAACAGAAATTGTTGTACCACCACCAAGAAAAAAATCTGCTACAATGTCGCCTTCATTTGAACTTGCCAAAATTATGCGTTCAAGTAATTTCTCTGGCTTTTGTGTTGGATAACCAATTCTTTCTTTGGCTGTTCCTTGCACAAAAGGAATTTCTAAAATATATGTAGGTTTACCTTTTTTCATGTAAGCAATTCTTTTTTCCCCATTTTTTTTATTATTATAAATTTTATATCTTTTTCCGTCTTCATCTATTTTATCATATCGCTTTTTTGCTTTTTCATCATAATCAACCAAAATTTCCTCATAATTAAAAATATAATTATCGCTTTTTGTGTAGAAAAAAATTAAGTCATGGTTATTTGGATATTTTTTTTTACTACTGTGCGGTTTAAAATATTTCCAAATAATTTGATTTCTAAAATTATTTTTTCCAAAAACTCTGTCTAAAATATAAACTTTTATTTCTGCGAAAGCGTGCCAATCGCAATGCAAATAAAAACTTCCTGTTGGTTTTAAAAGTCTATACATTTCTTCTACTCTTTCGTAGAGCCAATTTATATAAGTTTCTATTCCTCCGGACCAAATATCCTTAAAACTTGCAACTTCTCCTTTGTCATTCCAAATTACAGCATAATTTCTATTTGAAAAAAATGGTGGGTCAATATAGATTAAATCTATACTTTCACTTGGCAGATTTTTCATAATTTCAAGATTATCGCCGAGTATTAATTTATTACACATAATTTTTTTAATTAATTAAAAATTAAAAATATAAAAAAAAAGTCATTTTTTGTGATTTTTTTTTATATTTTAAAAAAAAATATTGTCTACGCCTTGCGGTGTTTTCACCGCACAATTATTCATATTTAATTTATATTAAAAAAATTCAAAAATCGTTCAAAATTTTAATGTTTTTTATTTTGAAATTAAAAAAAAATTTTTTTCAAAATTCGTCCAAAATTTTAATGTTTTTAAAAAATCGTTAAAACAAACATTGGTATTAAAAAAAAACCTTCAATGTTAAAAATATTTTTTCAAAAAAATGCCAAAATTTTAATGATTTTTAAATTATTAAAAAAAAATTTTTTCAAAATTCGTCCAAAATTTTAATGTTTTTTATTTTAAAAATAAAAAAATTTTTTTTACAATTTTATTATAAAAAAACTCTCATCAAAAAAAGGTTAGATAACTATAAATTTTTTTAAATTTCAAGTGAAAAACATAAATAATATTTTTTTTCAGAAAAAATTATTATTTATTATTTTTTTTTTAATAAAAAATTTTTTATTTAAAAATAATTTGTATTTTTGTGAAAAATAAATTTAATTTTTAATTAAAAAAAAATAGAAATTATGGCTGTAAAAATAACTGACGAATGTATTAGTTGTGGAGCTTGTATTGATGAATGTCCAAATACTGCTATTTATGCTGGTGGAGATGAATGGAGTTTAGCAGATGGAACAAATTCATCAGATGATAACATGAATGAAGCAATAGAAGATGATATCTATTTTGTTGTTCCTCAAAAATGTACGCAATGTGTTGGTACTAATGACGAACCTGCTTGTATAGATGCTTGTCCAACAGAAGCAATAGAAATAGACGAAGACGAAGATGGAGATGTTTTACAAACAAGGTATAACGATCTATTGGGATAAATTTTCCTCATAAATAAATAAAAAAGATTCAAAAATATAAATATTTTTTAAATTTTTTATTTAGAATTTTAAAAAAAAAATCCATTTTGAAAAATGGATTTTTTTTTTATTAAAATATTATTTTAATACTTCTAATAATAATTCCCAGAATTTTTTTGTCGTTTCTATGTTAAGTTCTTCGTCTGGAGAATGTGCTCTATTAATTGTTGGACCGAATGAAATCATATCCATATAAGGGTATTTCTCTAAAAATAATCCACATTCTAAACCTGCATGTATTGCTCTAATAAGAGGTTTTTCGCCGAAAAGTTTTTCATAAGCATCTTCTGTTTTTTTCAAGATTTTAGAATCTGTGTTTGGTTCCCAACCTGGATAACCATCAGAATTACTTACATTTGCTCCTACGTTTTTGAAAATACTCGACACAACATTTGCTATGTTTTCTTTTGCACTTTCTAAAGAACTTCTTTGACTTGTTACAATTAAAATTTCTTTCTCAGAAAATTTTACTGATGCTAAATCATTAAAGAAAAAATAAAATCTTTTTGTAACTGTTTTGCTACAGATGATTCTGGCATTTCAATAGATTCCAAACTAAAATTTACATTTGGCTCAGAAACAGAAAATTCATTTTTAATATCTTTTTCAAATTTCTTGAAAATCTTTTTTAGTTTTCCTTTCCATTTTTTTGCGATAGAAATTGTTGCAAATGCTTCTCTTGGAATTGCATTTCTAAGATTTCCGCCATTAAAATCAGAAACATAAATTGGATATTCTTTAGAAAGTAAAAATAAGAAACGACCAAGAATTTTATTAGAATTACCTAATTTTTTATTTATTTCGTCTCCAGAATGTCCACCTTTTAAACCGTTTACAGACACTTTAAAACTCAAAGCATTTTTATTAATTTTTCTTCTTTTCATTTCAAAACTAATAACGGTATCTATTCCCCCAGAACAACCAATAAACAATTCGCCGTCGTCCTCAGAATCAAGGTTTATCAAAGTTTTTCCACTCAAAAATCCTTCTTGCAAAGCAAATGCTCCAGTTAAACCTGTTTCCTCATCTACTGTAAATAAACATTCTATCGCCGGATGTTCAATATTGTCAGAACTCAAAACAGCAAGCTGTGCCGCAACTCCTATACCATCATCTGCTCCAAGTGTTGTTCCTTTTGCTTTTACCCAACCGTCTTCTATGTAAGTAGAAATCGGGTCATTTTCAAAATCGTGTTCTACGTCAGAATTTTTTTCACAAACCATATCAATATGTGATTGTAAAATCAAAGTCTCTAAATCCTCTTTACCAGCAGTTGCCGCTTTTTTAATCAAAACATTACCAATTTCATCCTGCACAGTTTCCAAATTATACTTCTTTCCAAAATCAAGAAGATACTTGATAATTTTTTCCTCTTTCTTAGAAGGTCTCGGAACTTGACAAATTTCATCAAAAAAATTCCAAACAATCTTAGGCTCTAAATTTGATATATCATTCATATATTTTAATTTTTAAAAAAATAATTTTTCCCAAAATTAATAATTTTTTTATTAATACAAAATTTTTATTTTTTTTATAAATAATTTGGACAATTTTATAAAAATATTTTTTTATAAAATTATAATTTTAAAATTCATAAAAATATTTTTTTTTAATTTTTAATTTTTAATTAAATTGCAAAAAATTTATTTTTATGAAAAAATTATTATTATTATTTATTGTAAATGCAATAATTGGTTTTGTTTATTCTCAAAATATTCAATTGCTTTCTGGCGAAGAAGATATTACAAATCAAGAAATCACTGTTGAGGGAGATGTTGAGGAAAGTGTTTTTCAAAAATCTGTAATGACAAAAAACATAGGTACAGAAACAATATCTTTGAAAGTTAAAAAAGAAGAGTTGGAAGTTGTAAATGGCAGTGAAAATTATTTTTGTTGGTTATCGTGTTATAGCAGTAATATTGACACTTCACTTTATGCTATTACCTTAGAACCCGGAGCAATAACAGGAGCAGATGGTTTTTCCGGAGATTATAAATCTAATGGAAATCTTGGAACAACAAAAATTAAATATACATTTTTCAATGAAGAAAATGAAGATGAAAATGTTACTTTAATTATTAATTATTCTGCGGTTCTTGTTGGTATAGAACTTATAAAAATTAATGAAATTTCTAAGATTTATCCAAATCCAGCAAATAATTCAATTAATTTGAATTATAATTTAAAGGAAAATTCATCTGCAAATATTGTTATTTTTAACATTCTTGGGAATGAAATTAAGAAATTTTATTTAGATAATTTTAAAAATAAAATTTCAATAGATGTTTCTGATTTAAAAAATGGAGTTTATTTTTATTCTATTACCATAGATAATAAGATAAAAGAAACAAAAAAATTAATTATTAAACATTTTTAGAATTATGTCTGGACACAGTAAATGGTCAACCATAAAAAGAAAAAAAGGAGCTTTAGATGCTAAACGTTCCAAAATATTTTCCAAAATAGTTAAAGAAATATATATCGCAGTTAGAGATGGAGGTTCTGACGAAAATAATAATCCATCTTTACGTTTGGCAATTAATAATGCTAAGGGCGTTAATATGCCAAAAGATAATGTACAAAGAGCTGTAAATAAAGCAGATAGCGGAGGGGAAAATTTTGAAGAAATGACTTTCGAAGGTTATGGACAAGGAGGAGTTGCAATTTTTGTAGAATGTTTAAGCGATAATAATTTGAGAACTGTTAGCAGCGTCCGAGCAGTTTTTAATAAACGAAATGGTAGTCTTGGCAAAAATGGTTCACTAAGTTTTCTTTTTGATAGGAAAGGAGTTTTTCAAATTCCAAAGAGAGAATTAGATCCAGAAGAATTTGAGTTTGAAATTATAGATGCTGGTTTAGAAGAATTGGAAATAGAAGACGATAATTTTGTAATTTATACTGCCATTGAGGATTTTGGAAATATGTCCAAAAAATTAGAAAAAATGGAAATAAAAGTAGAAAATGCCGAATTACAAAGAATTCCAAATTCTACAAAAAAAGTTAGCATAGAAAATGCAAAATCAAATATGAGATTGATAGAAGCATTTGAAGAAAATGATGATGTACAAAATGTATATCACAACATGGAATTAACGCCAGAAATAGAAGACCTTTTAAACGAAGAGTAATTAAAAAAAATAAATTTCAAAAATTATATTTTTGAAATTTATTTTTTATTAAAATTCTAATGTTAAAAATTGATTTTTATAATCAATAATTGCATTAAATTTCCTCAAAAAATCACTACCAATAAGTCCGCAAATTTGTAATTTTTTTTGTTTTTTTTCCGAAAAATACATTTTATACATATTGTTAATGTGAGTTAAATCTAATAAAACTATAGGATAATTTTCTAATTTTAAATGTCCAAAATAAATTTTTTTTAAAATTCCTTTTTTAATATTTAATTTTGTCTCGGTAATTCCAGTCGATTGCAAATCGTTTTTTTTATCAATTTTATCAATTTTTGAAATATATTTTTCTAAAATTAAACCGTCAAAACAACTAACCGAAGCACCTGTATCAATAACAACTTTTTTGCTTATTTCTTCATTAAATTTTATTTTCATGAATAAATGACAACCACCGTTATCGTCTAATTTTACAATTTCTATTTGAATTTTTGTTTTTATAAATTTATAAAAAAATTATTTAAAAAATTATTTTTAATAAAATGCCAATTTTTTTATGAATTTAAAATTTAAAAAAAATTTTTTAATAAAATGCCAATTTTTTTATGAATTTAAAATTTAAAAAAAATTTTTTAATAAAATGCCAATTTTTTTATGAATTTAAAATTTAAAAAAAAAAAATTTTTTTAATAAAATGCCAATTTTTTTATGAATTTAAAATTTAAAAAAAAAAAATTTTTTAATAAAATGCCGATTTTTTATGAATTTAAAATTAAAAAAAAAAAAATTTTTTTAATAAAATGCCAATTTTTTTATGAATTTAAAATTTAAAAAAAATTTTTTTAATAAAATGCCAATTTTTTATGAATTTAAAATTTAAAAAAAAAAAATTTTTTTTAATAAAATGCCGATTTTTTTATGAATTTAAAATTAAAAAAAAAAAAAATTTTTAATAAAATGCCGATTTTTTTATGAATTTAAAATTTAAAAAAAATTTTTATTTTTAATAATTCGAAAAAAAATTATATTTTTTTTTCAAATTTTTAAATTTTCAATAAAAAAAATTATATTTATAAAAAATTTTCAAATAAAATATTTATGAAAAAAAAAAAAATATACATTATACTATTTGTTTTCACATTTATTTTTATGATTTTTTTGTTTTTTATTTTAAATAAAAAACAAAACAAAATTATAAATGTTAACTCAGCGTTTAGTTCTTACATTTCTGCTTTTACGTCTAATATAGTTTCCAAAAAATCTAATATTAAAATTAGATTTACAAAAAAAATTATAGAAAACTTTGAGATTGGTAAAAAATTGGACGAAAGTTTATTTGTTTTTGAGCCAAATGTAAAAGGGGAAACTTTTTGGATTGATAATCAAACCTTAGAATTTAGACCAAAAAAAAATCTTAAATCTGGCAAAATTTATAATGTAAATTTTGCTCTATATAAAATTTTGAAAACACCTAAAAATTTTGAAAATTTTGAATTTAGCTTTCAAACTATAAAACAAAATTTTTCTGTTAAAATAGAAAATATTGAAAATGTTGATAAAACAGATTTATCAAAAAATAAAATTTTAGGGAAAATCACAACTTCTGATATTGTTAAAAATTCTCATTTGGAAAAAATTTTGAATGCAAAAGATGAAAAAAATGAAAATTTAGTTATAAAATGGGAACATTTAAGCGATGGAATTACTCATAATTTTGAAATTGAAAACGTAATAAGAAAAAAAAATGAAAGTTTTGTGCATTTGAAATATAATGGCAAAATTATAAATGCTAATAGAAAATACAAAGAGAAAATAAAAATTCCTGCTTTGAATGATTTTTCTATAATAAGTGCTGAAGTAATTCATGAAAATAAACAATATATTTTATTGAAATTTTCCGACCCTTTAAATTCAAAACAAAATTTAGATGGTTTAATTTCATTAAAAAATAGCCATTTAAAATTTACTATTTTAGGAAATAAAATAAAAGTTTATCCTAATTCAAGACAAAAAGGTGTTCAAATTTTGAAAATTTCACAAGGAATAAAAAATCTTATAAATAGTAAATTTAAAAATGATATAAATATAGAACTTCTTTTCGAAGAATTAAAACCAGATATTAAATTATCTGGAAAGGGAGTTATTTTGCCAGATTCGGAAGGTTTAATTTTTCCTTTTAAAGCAGTTAATTTAAGTGCAGTAGATGTAAAAATTATTCAAATTTTTGAAAATAATATTTCTCAATTTTTGCAAGTAAATAAATTAGATGGAAATAATCAAATGCGCCGAGTTGGTCGCATTTTGAAAAAAGAAAGTATAAAACTTACCTCAGAAAAACCTATAGATTACGGAAAATGGAATAATTTTTATTTGGATTTATCAAAATTGATAGAAATTGATGAAAGTTCAATTTATAGAATTGAATTGAGTTTTAGAAAAAAACATTCGCTTTATGTTTGTGAAAACAATGACGAAGTTTTGGAAGATGAAGAAAAAGAAGAATTATGGGAAGAAGACGCTGAAATTAGTAACTGGGATTATTATGGAAATAATTATTATGGAGATTATAATTCAAATATTTCTTGGCGAAAAAGAGATGATCCTTGTGATATTGCTTACTATTTAGATTATTACAGCAGACCGAGAAGAAAAGTAAGTAGGAATATTTTAACTTCAAATTTGGGAGTTATTGCAAAAATTGGAAATGATAATAATTTGCATTGTACGGTTACAGATTTAAGAAGCACTGAACCAATTTCAAATGTGAAAATAGAAATTTATAATTTTCAAAATCAATTAATAAAAAATTTAGAAACTGACAATCAAGGTTTTGCAAAAATAAATTTAGAGCAAAATCCATATTTATTAATTGTCAAAAAAGATAAACAAAGAGCTTATTTACGTTTAGATGATGGTTCTTCTTTATCTGTAAGTAAATTTGATGTTGGCGGTCAAGTTGTTCAAAAGGGTATAAAAGGCTATATTTTTGGAGAACGAGGAGTTTGGAGACCGGGCGACAGTATTTTTATAAATTTTGTTTTGGAAGATAAAAATAAAGTTTTGCCTGCAAATCATCCAATAAGTTTTTATTTGAAAAATCCATCTAATCAAGTTGTACAGAAAATAAATATAAAATCAAATTTAAATGGATTTTATGATTTAAAAACAAAAACAGACAGCGAAGCACCAACAGGAAATTGGACAGCATCTGTAGAAATCGGCGGTGTAAAATTCAATAAAACTATAAAAATAGAAACCGTTAAACCTAATCGTTTAAAAATAAAATTAAAATTTGAAAAAGAATTTTTGAGTGTCAAAGATGAAAATATTGACGGAAATTTGAATGTAAAATGGATGCACGGAGCAATAGCAAAAAATATGAAAGCAAAAATCGACCTTGTTTTAAAATCTTATAAAACAGAGTTTAAAACACATAAAGATTTTTCTTTTGATGATCCAGTAAGGAAATTTAATTCTGAAAAACAAAATTTATTTAATAGTAAAATAGATGAAGAAGGTAATGCAAAAATTTTCTCGAAAATTTCTGTAAAAAACTCATCACCCGGAATGTTGAAAGCAAATTTTATCACGAAAGTTTTTGAAGAAAGTGGGAATTTTAGTATAGATAGATTTTCAATTCCTTATTCTCCTTATGAGAGTTATGTTGGAATTAGAACACCAAAAGGCGACAAAACAAGAGGAATGCTTTTGACAGATAAAAAACATAAAGTTGAAATTGTTACTCTGGACGATAAAGGCAAATCTGTTTCGGTAAAAGATTTAGAAGTGAAAGTTTATAAAATTAATTGGCGATGGTGGTGGGATACTTCACGAGACAATTTAGCTTCTTATGCCGGAAGTTTATATAATAAAGAAATTATTAAAAAAAATACTTCTACAGGAAATGATGGAAATGGTTCATTTTCATTTCAAATAAAATACCCTGATTGGGGACGATATTTAGTTCGTGTAATTAATAAAAATAGTGGACATGCAACAGGAAAAATTATTTATATTGATTGGCCGGGCTGGGCTGGTAGAGCGAGAAAAAATTTTTCTGATGCTGCAACTATGCTTTCTTTTTCATCTAATAAAAAAAAGTATGAAGTTGGCGAAACAGCAAAAATAAATATTCCTTCCAGTAGTGTTGGTAGAGCTTTAGTTAGTTTGGAAAATTCTAATGAAGTTTTAAAAACTTTTTGGCTTGATATGGAAAAAGGCGAAAATACTTGTGAATTTGAAATCACAAAAAAAATGTCTCCAAATATTTATGTGCATACGACTTTATTGCAAAAACATTCGCAAACAGCAAACGATTTGCCGATACGTATGTACGGCGTAATTCCAATAATGGTAGAAAATCCAAAAACAAAATTAAAACCAGAAATTTCTATGCCAGAAGTTCTTATTCCGGAAGAAGAAGTTACGATAAAAGTTGAAGAAAAAAATGGTGAAAAAATGACTTATACACTTGCAGTTGTTGATGAAGGACTTTTAGACCTTACAAGGTTTAAAACTCCGGATTTATGGAAAAGTTTTTATGCGAGAGAATTTTATAAAATAAAAACTTGGGACGTTTTTGATAATGTGATTGGTGCTTACGGAGGAAAACTTGAGCAAATGTTTAGTGTTGGTGGAGACGGAGAATTAAGAGGAAAAGAAGTAAAAAAAGCAAATCGTTTTAAACCGATGGTAAAATTTCTTGGTACTTTTGAACTCTCTGAAAATGAAACTAATACACATAAATTTAAAATGCCAAGATATATAGGTTCTGTTAGAACTATGTTAATTGCTGGTCAAGATGGTGCTTATGGAAAAGCAGAAAAAACCACTCCAGTTAGAAGTCCTTTAATGGTTTTAGGAACTTTGCCGCGTGTAATAAGTGTTGGCGAAAAACTGAAATTACCTGTTACAGTTTTTGCTATGGAAGACAAAATTAAAAATGTAAAAGTTCAAATTGAAAGTGATGATTTATTGATTTTAAATGAAAAAAATAAAGAAATAAATTTTTCCGAGACAGGAGATAAAGATTTAAATTTTGATTTAAAAGTTTCAAAAAAAACGGGTTTTTCTAAAATAAAAATTATTGCAAAAAGTGGCTCTGAAAAAGCTGAGTACGATATAGAAATTGAAGTTAAAAATCCAAATCCTTACATAACAAAATTTCAAAATGGAGTTATAGATGCAAATGAAACTTTTGAAACAAATTTCGACCTTACAGGTGTAGAAGGAACAAATAATGCAATTATAGAAGTCTCAAATATTCCGCCAATAAATTTTGGAAAACGTCTGAAATATTTAATTTCTTATCCTCATGGTTGTGTAGAACAAATAACTTCCGCTGCTTTTCCACAATTATATTTGTCGAAAATTACTGATTTAGATAAAAATACAGAAAAGAAAACAATAGAAAATGTAAAATTTGCAATCCAAAAATTACAGTCTTTTGTTTTGAATAATGGTGGAATGGGTTATTGGCAAAATTCTAATTCTGTCAACGACTGGGGAACAACTTATGCTGGTCATTTTATGTTAGAAGCGGAAAAAATGGCTTATGTTTTGCCCATAGGATTTAAGAAAAAATGGATAAAATATCAAACCAAAAGAGCAAAAAATTGGTCTCCACAGAAAGTAAATAATTCTCATTATAATTTTGCACAGGACGCACTTTCTCAATCTTATCGTTTATATACTCTTGCTCTGGCAAAATCTCCGGTTTTAAGTTCTATGAATAGATTGCGAGAAATGAACAATTTATCTCCACAAACAAAATGGAGACTTGCTGCTTCTTATGTTTTAGTTGGTCAAAATGAAGTTGCAAAAGAAATTATAAAAAATTTAAAATTAAATGAGAAATATGAAAATAAAAATTATTTTTATACTTATGGCTCTTCGGAAAGAGATTTAGCAATGATTTTAGAAACTCTTGCTTTGATGAAAGAAAGAAAAAAAGCATTAGTTCTTGTGGAGAAAATTTCTGATATTTTAAATGGAGAAAAATGGTTGAGTACACAAACGACTGCTTATTGTTTAATGGCAATGTCGAAATTTGTGGGAGAAAATCCAATTTCAAAAGATTTAAAATTTTATTTTCAAATAAATGAAAAAGAAAGCGAGTTTTTTACGAAAAAAAATGTTAAACAAATTTCTATTTTGGAAAATTCTAATTTGAAAAATAATATTTTAAAAATAAAAAATAATGGAAGTTCTGTAATTTATGCAAAAATTATTTTGGAAGGAAAACCAGAAATTGGTGAAGAAGTTGCCGCCGAAAATAATTTGAAAATAAAAGTTTCTTATAAAGATATGAAAGGTAGAGTTTTAGATTTAAATAATATCATTCAAGGTACAGATTTTTATTCCGAAGTTACTTTAACAAATAATGGTTTTACGGGATATTATAAAAATATGGCTTTAACACAAGTTTTTCCATCTGGTTGGGAAATTTTAAATACTCGTATGACTGGCGACATTAATCAAGGTGATTTACCTAATTATCAAGATATTAGAGATGATAAAGTTTATACTTATTTTGATATTCCTCATGGAAAAAGTAAAACTTTTATTATTTTATTAAATGCGAGTTATATTGGTAATTTTTATTTGCCACCAGTGAATTGTGAAGCAATGTACAACGCAAGTATAAATGCAAGAACAAAAGGAAAATGGATAAATTTAATAAAAATCTAAAAATTTTTTATAAAAAAAAAGATTCCAAAAGGTTTAAATATTTGTATTTTGAAAAAAATATTTTTTTCAAAATACAAATATTTTTACAATTTATTAAAAAAATTTTTTTCAAATTCGTCCAAAATTTTAATATTTTTTAAATTAAAATTAAAAAAAAATTTTTTTCAAAAAACGCCCAAAATTTTAATATTTTTTAATTTCAAAATTAAAAAAAAATTTTTTTCAAAAAACGCCCAAAATTTTAATTTTTTTTAATTTCAAAATTAAAAAAAATTTTTTTCAAAAAACGCCCAAAATTTTAATATTTTTTAATTTCAATTAAAAAAAATTTTTTCAAAAACGTCCAAAAATTTAATGTTTTTTTATTTGAAATTAAAAAAAAATTTTTTTCAAAAAACGCCCAAAATTTTAATATTTTTTAATTTCAAAATTAAAAAAAAATTTTTTTCAAAAATTTAATATTTTTTAATTTGAAATTAAAAAAAATTTTTTTCAAAAAACGTGAAAATTTTAATGTTTTTTTATTTGAAATTAAAAAAAAATTTTTTTCAAAATTCGTCCAAAATTTTAATATTTTTTAATTTCAATTAAAAAAAATTTTTTTCAAAAAACGCTCAAAATTTTAATATTTTTTAAATTAAAATTAAAAAAAAATTTTTTTTCAAAATTCGTGAAAATTTTAATATTTTTTAATTTCAATTAAAAAAAAATTTTTTTCAAAAATCGTGAAAATTTTAATATTTTTTTATTTGAAATTAAAAATTTTTTTTTCAAAAAACGTGAAAATTTTAATATTTTTTTATTTCAATTAAAAAAAATTTTTTTCAAAATTCGTGAAAATTTTAATGTTTTTTTATTTGAAATTAAAAAAAAATTTTTTTCAAAATTCGTGAAAATTTTAATATTTTTTAAATTAAAAAAAATTTTTTTCAAAAAACGCCCAAAATTTTAATTTTTTTTAATTTCAAAATTAAAAAAAAATTTTTTTTCAAAAAACGCCCAAAATTTTAATATTTTTTAAATTAAAATTAAAAAAAATTTTTTTTTATTTGCATTGTTTAATTTTTATTTTAAAAATCATAATAAAAATTATTCAAAGAAGTTCGCATAGCAAAATAATAAAATAAACTCTTATGATTTTCAAATTTATTATTTTCTTTTCTTTCTGAAATTCCAAAAGAAATATTTAAGTTTGTTTTTGGATTTAACAAATATGAAATACAAAATTCTTTGTAAATAAGAAAAGTTTTTATTCCATGAGAATTTTTATCTCCTTTAAAATTTTCATCTAAATATGGTAAAAAAATATTTTTTCCGAAATTAGTATTTGTACTATCTTTTCCATAGATAACATAATTAAATTTAAATTCTAATAAAATATTCTTATATCTGTAATTTAAAAAAGAAACCGATTCTTTGAAATTTGCACCTATAGGATGTGCAAGTGCTTCTTGATAATGAGTGTAATTTTTCAAAACTTCTTCTGAAGAATAAACATAAGGTTGAACTTGATTATATTCGCTTTGAAAAATTAAATTTTTTATATTAAATAAATCAAAAAATTTATACCCAATTTGAAAAGCATATTTTTTTAATTTCAAATCATCAAAAGAAAATTGATTATATAAATAACTTTTTTTTGAAATTTTCAATTTTATATTTGTTCCTAAAATTGTATTATATTTTTTTATAAGAATGTTTGATAAAATCAAAGGATTGAAATAATTTATATCAAAATTTCCACCGAAAATTGTTCCTTCGAAAATAGAAACTTCCAAATAATTATCAAATAAAAAACTTAATAAATGAAAATTTGCCCATTTTTTATCAAAACCACCAATTTTTGTAGAATGTTTAGAAAATTCTCCTAAGTCCATCAAAGAAGTAAATAAATTCGTATAACGAAAATTCTTATATTTAGAACTTATTTTCAAAAATAAATATTTTAAAATTATTATTTATTGGAAAATAAGTATATGAAATTAAACCGCAAGAATAAGCATAATCATAAGCATTTTCTTTGTAAGGTTTCACTCTGCCTTGTCCATTTACAACATAAATTTCATCAACTTTTTTATGAATATAATCATTGAAAATACTTTGATTTTCATAAAAAGATGTAAAAAAAGAAAAATTATAAAGAATCTTTCCACGAACAGAAAAGCCTCTTGTATTTGTAAAAGTGTTTTTTTTTGAATTTATATTTTTTCCAATTTCAAAATTAAAAATGGGGTCAAAAGTAATTTTGAAATCATTATTTTTGAAAATAATAAAATTTTCTTTTCGTAATTTTCTTAAAAAATAACTGTCTTTTTTGAAAAAAAAAATTTTTGATTTATTTGTTTGATAAACAAAATTTAAATTTATTAATTCTTCAAATTCATTTTCTAAATATGGTTTAAAAGAAGTTTGAAAATTTATATTTTCTATAATAATTTTTCTTTCTAAGGGTAAATTAAAACTTCTATTTAGAGGTAAAAAAGAATTTTGAGCATTAATTTTTATAGAAAAAATAAAAAAAATAAATATTATATAAAAATTTTTTTTCTGAAAAAACAACATTTTTTTTGATTTTTTTGAAATAAATTTCAAAATATTTAAAATTCTAATAATAAAAAAATTTTTCAAAAATGTCCAAATTTTTATTTGAAAAAAAATAATTTTTTACAAAAAATTATAAATTTATAATTTTTTTAATTTGAATTAAAAAAATTGAATTTCTTCATATTTACACAAAAATTAAAAAAAAATCATTTTTTGGAAATTTTTTTTTTTAATTATTACAAATTTTAGAGAAATTACAAATTCGACAATTTTCTATACTTTTATTTTGTGAAAAATATTTTTCTTCTGAGAAAATTTCTTTTAAAATATTTTTTAAATATTTTTCAAATTCTTCTTTTTCATTTTTCACAAAATCATTAATTTCTTTTTTATTTTTTTCTATAGAAGTTTTTAATTTTTGTTTAAAAATTTCTCTTGTGTAAAACAAAGACGGCGAGATTAAATTTCTATTATTTTTTATTTGATAAAGATATGAATAAAAAAATATTTGAAATATCTCTTTTTTATTCCTTTTTTCAGAGGAAAAAATTTCTTCAATTTCTTTGAAATATAATTTATTTTTATCAAAAGAGCCAGTTTTATAATCAATAATTCTAATTAAATTATCTTTTCTATCTATTCTGTCTATATTTCCTTGAATATTAATTTTCATATTTTCCAACTTTATTTTTGTAGAAAAATTTTTTTCTAATCCAAGAATTTCAAATGGACATCTTTCTTTATCAATTTTTAAAATGTAAAATACATATTCTTTCAAAATATTTTTTACAACTCTCAAATCTCCAAAATCATTATTTTCATCAATAGAATACATTTTGTAAATTGATTTTTTTATCGCATTTTCTATTTTTTTATTTCCTTTTTTAAGAAAAATATCTATATCTTTTTCATAAATTAACTTTTTTGAATTTTCAAAATCTTTATATAAAAAATTCATAGTTTCGTGAAGCAATATACCAAATTTCATCTCGTCAATTTCTTCTGATAAAATATTTTAAGTATTTATAGAAGTCGCAGATATTGGCTTTTTTTCATTAATTTTAATTAAATCATCAATAATTTTTTTATTTTTTTTAATTTTAATTTCTTTATTTTCTATGAAATTAATATCATAGCTTAAAACTTTTTTTGAAATTTTAAAATCCGTTTCATACATAATTTGAAAAAGAAAACGACTCATTTCTCCACTATTATTTTCGGAAACAGAATTATTATATAATAAAAAAATATTTTTACTTCTTTGCAAAAGTCTATAAAAATTATAAGAAAATAAAGCGTCTTGATTTTCTATGGTAAAAAGTCCAAAAGCACGTCTCAAATTATACGGAATTACAGAAGTTCCGATGGAGGTTTTTGGTAAAATATTTTCATTGCAAGACAATAAAATAACATTTTCAAAATCAATAACACGAGTCTCAGAAAGTCCCATAATTTGTAAGCCAAGAAGTGGTTCGCCTTCGAAATCAATATTTTTTGAAGAAATAATTTTTTTTAACAAAGATAAAAAAGTAGAAATTTCCATAATTTCTTTATCTTTTTTCTTTTCAATTTCTTTATTTAAAATTGTTTGTAAAGACTTTATTGCAAGATAAGTATTATAAATAAATTCTTTTTCTAAAAGTCCAGCATTTTCATATTTTTCAATATGATTATCAATATTTTCTGCACTTAATTCAGAAAATATTTCTTCCAAAATATTTAATATATATTTGGAAATTTCATTAATAGCAATATTTTTTTTAAAAATTTTTTTCAACAAACCATTTAATTGCAATTCATTTTCTTTGAAATAAAATTTTTTGCTTTTTTTAATGAATTTTTCAATTTCTAAAGCATTTTCGTAATTATTATTTTTTAAAAATTGATGTTTTAAAATATTTAAAATGTCTTTGTAATAAAAAGAATATTCATTTTTATCGGAAATATTCTTTTGTAATTCTATCAAATAATTCACAAAACTATAAACAGGCGTAGATTTCAAAGGGTAAGAAATACTAACATTTATATCTTTTATTTCTGTGGGCATCGCATAAATTACCGGAATAAGTAAATTTTTATTATTTAAAATAATTGCCGTTTTTTCATTAAAAAAATTTTTATTATCTTTTAAAATTTGATGAACAATTTTTGCTTGTCCAACATCAGATGAAGACGCAATAATTTGAATATTTTTTTCATTTTTGAAATTATTAAAATTATTTACATTATCAGAGCTTTTAAAATTTTTAATATTTTTTCGTAAAAAATACGAAGCTTGATGAAATTTATTATTCAAATAAAATTCGTCATAATCCCAATAAAATTCGGCAATATTTCGTTTTTTTTTTTTTCAAATTTTATATCAAAATTTTCAATATTTTCAACGAACTCTCTTGAAATCATTCCATCGTAGGCGATATTTTTTTCAAAAAGTTCTTCCTTAAATTTTTTATAAATTTCATATAGGACTCTCCAAATTTCTATAAAATTTTTTCTATTTTCTCCGTAAGGTTTTGTGTCAAAACTTGTCAAAAACTGTTTTAATGCTTCTGCTTGTTCTTCGGAAAAATCTATAGAAAAAGTTTTTTCTATATCTTTTAGCTCTTTTATATTTCTAAAAATTGATTTTGCATCTACAAGATTTTTATCTAATTCGTCAAAATCTTTCAAAAGCATTTCTCCCCATGGATAAAAATCATCAAAATTTTCATTAATTTTTCTTGCTTTTTTATAAATTTTATGTAAAATAAAAATCAAAGTTAAATCGTCTGCTTTTGAAATCTTAATATTTTTTTGAAAAAAAATATCTAATGTAATAATTTCTGGCAAAAAAATTGGCTTTTCAATTATTTGTTTTAAATAATTTACAAAAAATAATTTCGCCCTTTTACTCGGTAAAACTATAGCAATTTTATCTAAATTATTGAAATGTTTTTTGTAAATATTTTCTGTAATTTCGTATAAAAAATTTTTCATTTTTTTTCAAATTTAAAAAATTGCTTATTATAAAAAGCAATTTTTATGATATTTTTTTTAAAATTAAATTAGAATTAATGTTTTTTCAAAAAAATTTTTCAAGTTTTTAAAATTTTTCATCATATTTTGTCCATATAAAATCGCCCAATTCCCATGCTTTATTAACGACTTTTTTCCCCATTTTATTTGTGTATTTTGTAAGGAATTCTATTCTATCTTTTTTATTTTTCAAATTCATTGCTTTTTTCTCTATGTTTTTTTGTTCGTCAAACATTTTTTTTTGCATAGGAATAAAAACTTTATCTACATCTTTTCTCATATCTCCCCAACGTTGTGCAGTCAAAGTACTCAAACGATTAAATGCCCACCATGCCGATTTTCTCGTAAAACCATTAATTCTTCCTGGTGTTTTGTAAGATTTTGGCAAATCTGTCACAGAACAATAAACAGGAATATAAATGGAAGTTGCTACATTATCTTGTGCTAGCCAAACTAAACCACCAATTTCATCATCAAGCCAATCTCTTGATTGTGTGATTGTTGCATACATAGTGTACCATCGAGCAATTGTTCTTTCGCCAAGTTCATTCCAACCGCCGTTAATTTTAAATAACTCATACATTCCATAAGGCATAAATGGATTAGCAAAAGGTGAAATTATAGATTTACCATCTTTATCTGTAGATTTTATATTTTTTACCATGTCAAAAGGTGTTCCTTCAAAATAGTCTTTGAAAACATTAACCATATCAATTAAATAAACTTTTTTATCTGGTTTAACAGAAAAAGGATAATTTTTATCATTCGGATCTAATTTTAAAGATGGAGCCATTAAATTAAAAACTTGCCATTCTCTGCGTCTTGAGGCAAAAGAATTTCTACTTTTAGGAGCATAAACTTCACAAAATTTGAAAACCTCGCCTTCTTTCCACCATTTATTTTTCTTCGCCACTTCAAAAATATTCTCCGATGCAAGAAAAAAATCTTTATTGGATAAATCAATTTCCTTAATTGTACTTGCATTTGCATTTACAGAAATATGCTCGTCCGGAACTCGCTGAGCTGCCCAAACCGCTCCAACTTTATTTTTTCCATTACCAAGAATTTCAAAATGCCAAACTTCTTTTTTATCAGCAATAGTCAAACATTCACCTGCATCATTCCATCCGTATTTTTTTGTCAATTCATCTGCAAGTTTAATAGCTTCTCTCGCTGTTTTACATCTTTCCAACATTAATTTTTCTAATCTTTGACAATCAATTAAACCAATGTCAGATTGCAAAATTTCACGTCCTCCAAAAGTTGATTCACCAATCGCCAATTGAAATGTATTCATACAAGGATATGCAGTATTTATATAACCGTAAGTTTTTTTTACTTGGGGAATTTCACCAATTTTTATATGTTTATAAGTTGGCATCGCAAAAGAATCACAAGAACTCCTCTTATATAAAAAAAACTTGTCATTTTTTTTATGCTTTTTTTCGCTTTGAATATCCATCCAAGATCTTGTTTTATGACTGTCGTCTGTGTGCGAAGTCATCACAGAACCATCAAAACTTGCTTTTTTACCAACAGTAATTGAAGTACAACCCTCAGGAATTTCATTTTTCCAATCAGATTTATCTATCTGCGAATAAGCATAATTAGAAATTAAAAAAAATAACAATAAAATTGAAAAGATTTTTTTCATAAAAATTTAAATTTATAATTAAAAATAATTTTTTAAATTTATAAAAAATTTTAAAAATTCGTTTTTTTGCAAAAAAATTTATAAAATATAATTTATGCTTTTAAATTCTAAATTAGAAAATATATTATTTCTTGACATTGAAACTGTACCACAGGTTTCAAATTATTTTGATTTTTCTGAACGAATGCAAGAATTATGGAAAAAAAAATCAAAATATTTTTTAAAAGAAAATGAAAAAGCAGAAGACAAAGAAATTTTTCAACGTTCGGGGATTTTCGCAGAATTTGGAAAAATTATTTGTATCTCTGTTGGGATAATTTTTGAGAAAAACGGTGAACGTTTTTTTCGTGAAAAATCTTTCTTCGATGATAATGAAAAAAAATTACTTATGGATTTTAATGAAATGTTAAAAAAAACAAAAAAAATTAAAATGCTTTGTGGACATAATATAAAAGAATTTGATGTTCCATATATTGCGAGAAGAAATTTAATTAATGGTTTAAAATTGCCATATTTGATAGATATTTCTGGGAAAAAACCATGGGAATTGAAACATATTTTAGACACTATGGAGATGTGGAAATTTGGAGATTTTAAAAATTATACCTCTCTGGATTTATTAACAGAGGTTTTTAATATTCCAACACCAAAAAACGATATGGACGGAAGCAAAGTTGCTGATGTATATTGGAAAGAAAATAATTTACAAAGAATAGTCAATTATTGTCAAAAAGATGTTTTTGCAACAACTCAGTTGTTTTTACGTTTAAAAAGTCAAGAATTAATTAGTCAAAAAAATGTAACATTCGCAAAAAAATAAAAAATTTTTTTTGCGAAAATTTGTTGTTTTTTTGTGATTTTTTTATGTTTTTTCAAAAAAAAAAAGTTTTTTTTGAAAATTAAAAAAAATGTTTATTTTTATAAAATTCTTTATCAAAAAAATGTTTAAATTTATAAAAAATATGGAAAGATTTATGTATAATTTTAGGCTTAAATTTTTTTTATTAAAAATGTTTGTTTTTTTTGTTTTCTGTTTTTCTCAAATAAAAGCTGAAGAAATAAAATCAGAAAAACCATTTCAATTTATAGAAACTCAAAAATCTTCTAAAGATTTAAAAAAGTTTTTAAATGAATTGAAAATTAATATAGAAACACATTCTTGGAAAAAAGTTATAGCAAAATGTTACAAAGATGATTTTAAAAATCAAACTATAAATATAGAAAAAGGAACACCACTTTATATTGCAGAAATACTTGGAATTTGTAATGAAAAAAATTGTTTTCTTTCTAATAAAGAAAGAGAAAAAATTTCTTATTCTGATTTAAATAAAATAGAAAAAGTTTTTTTTACATTCCTTGACGAAAGCAAAAATACTAAAGTGATGGGCGAAATTGTTTTAGAAGGTGGAAAAAGAATTAATTTATTTTTAGAAATAATAAAAGTAAATGATAACTTTTTTTTAAAATTCCCATAAAATTAAACTATTCCTTTCAATAAAGGGACAAAAATAAAATTTCCATATTCTTGTTTTTCTAATTTATTTTTGCTAATTTTAGATATTCTTGTCATTATTTGTAAGTTATTATCGCCTACAGGAATAACAAGTTTTCCACCGATTTTTAATTGTTCTAAAAAGTATTTTGGAATATTCTTAGCACCTGCTGTAACTAAAATTTTATCAAATGGAGCATAATTAGGCATTCCAAGTGTTCCATCTTTATAAAATAAATTTGCTTTATATCCTAATTTTGTCAATAAATTTTTTGCTTTTAAATATAAATTTTTATAACGTTCTAAAGTAAAAACTTTTGCTCCCATTTCTGACAAAATTGCTGTTTGATAACCAGAGCCAGTTCCAATTTCTAAAATTTTATCTCCAACTTCCACTTCTAATATTTCAGTTTGGAAAGCCACTGTATAAGGTTGAGAAATTGTTTGTCCTGAACCAATGGGAAAGGCTTTATTTTTATAAGCAAAAACACTAAAACTGCTTTCCATAAAAAGATGACGAGGAACTTTTTCTATTGCATCTAAAACTTTTTTATCTGAAATTCCTTGTTTTATTATTTGATTTACAAGCCTTTTTCTAAGTCCTTTATATAAATAATTATCCATTTTAATTTTTTTACAAAGATACAATTTTTTATAAAAAATCATTAAAAAATTGACGTTTTTTTGAAAAAATTTTTTTTTTAAATTATAAAAATATTAAAAAATTGACGTTTTTTTGAAAAAAAAATTTTTTTTTAAATTATAAATAATTTAAAAAATTGACGTTTTTTTGAAAAAAAAAAATTTTTAAATTATAAATAATGTTAAAAAATTGACGTTTTTTTGAAAAAATTTTTTTTTTTAAATTATAAAAATATTAAAAAATTGACGTTTTTTTGAAAAAAAAAATTTTTAAATTATAAATAATTTAAAAAATTGACGTTTTTTTGAAAAAAAAAATTTTTAAATTATAAATAATTTAAAAAATTGGCGTTTTTTTGAAAAAAATTTTTTTTTAAATTATAAAAAATGTTAAAAAATTGACGTTTTTTTGAAAAAAAAAATTTTTAAATTATAAAAAATGTTAAAAAATTGACGTTTTTTTGAAAAAAAAAATTTTTAAATTATAAATAATGTTAAAAAATTGGCGTTTTTTTGAAAAAATTTTTTTAAATTTTTAAATTAAAAAAAACTTATAAAAAATCTAAACTAAGCCTAATTTTTTCATAAAAATTTTATTTCTATTTTTTGCACGTTCTAATAATGTTGAATATTTTATTACTTCTGTGTATAATGAGCCATCATCATTTCCATCTTCACCAACAATAATTTTAGATGGTCTAAATAAATAATCAAACTTATATGGAATTTTAAATTCTCCATCATGTCTTCTCACATCACGTGCATCTATACTTTCTCCAATTAGATAACCATAAAAAGTATTAATTTGAAACTTATCTTGTGAATAATTTAAAATTAATGAAGCATAATCATTTATTTGATTTAAAAAATTGGAAACATTTACATGTGGAGCTTTAAATTCAATTATTATACATTTTCCTTCTTCTGGAAAAAGCAAAATATCTGGTCTTTTTATTTTTCTATTTTCTCCTAATGATAATAAAATTCTCTCTTCTTCTTCTGAAAATTCTTTTCTGAAAATTTTTTGTCCATTAATTTTAACATCACAAAGTCTTGCTTCAGAAATACCTTTAAAATAAATAAAATCTTCATTAATTAACCATAAATCACTTTTTTCTGGATCATTCGACGATTGTTGAAATATTAAATTATGTAATAAATTTTCATCAATATTTCTTTTATTTTCCATTTGAAACTTTAATTTTCTATTTAAAATTTTATCAAATAATTCAAGAACAATTTTTCGTCTTGCAATATTTTTTCTAATTTTTTAGAATAATCATCAGATTTTGAAGGATTTAAGTTTTCTATTTTTTCTAATTGTTTTTTTAAATTAGCATCTTGTTTTGCTCTTATTTTTGCATCTATGATATAATAATTTTCTAATATTTTTTCTTCTGTGTCATTAATTTTAATTTTTTCGTGTTTTATAATTTCGTCATTCAAAAGAAAAAGGTTTTTTAATTCCTTAATTTTATTGATTTTTTCATTATTTCTTTCATTTATTTCGTGATACATTTTCAAAATAATTTCATTTGCTTTATTTTCTATATCATTTAATATTATCTCTTCCTTATCAAAACGACCGAGTAATTTTTCAAAATCTTTTTTGAAAACACTTTTTTGGGGAATATTTAATATTCCTCCTCTTGTATCCGAAATTTTATTATCTATATAATCTCCAGATATTAAAAAAAGATAATTTTTTTCATCTATATGTTCATCATGTTTCAATGAATTAAATTTTATTTTTTTTTCAATATCATGTTTCAATGAATTAAATTTTATTTTTTTTTCAATAGTTTCGCCTTTGCTTGTAAATTTTATAGCATTTTTTATTTTATACTTTTTATTTATTTTGAATGCTTTAATTTGAAAATTTTCTGTATTATTAATTTTTTCAATTTTTCCATCAATGCCAATAACAGAATAATGAACATTAAAATTTTCTTTTATTTCTGTTTTATTATTTAATTTATCATTACAATAAAGTTCTAATTTTATTGTGGGTAAATTTTCTCTGTGCGAACAAAAATATTCTAAATAATGTGCTATTATTTTTTCTTTTAATTCTATTATGTCTAAATTATTATAATAAGAATGAATATCTTTATCAGCTAATAATTCTCTCATTATTAATTTAGTACTTGAAAATTCAGCTTTAACTTCAATATTTTGTTTTTCTAAAATCAAAGCATTTTTAGATAAAAAATTTTTTGACATTGATAAAATAAAATTTCTTTTTTTAAAGAAAAAATTGTTTTTTTTATAAATGCTTTCATATTCGACTTCTTTAAAAAATTTAATAAATTGTATTCTTCCTGTTCCTTTATTTTTAAATTTCTTGCTATTATCATCAAGGTTTTTTAATCTGTTAAAATTTTCTTCATTAAACCCTATACCTGTATCTTCAATAATAATTTTTTCTAATTTTTTGTTTATGAAAAGTTCTTCTTTTATATCAGAAAAAAATAATTGTATTTTTATTTGTCCATTGTTTTTTTTTTCTTCTAATAAAGAAATGGCTTCTAATGAATTGGTAAAAGCTTCAAAAATTGCTTGTAATTTTTCATTAGATTTTTTTATTTTTTCAATTCTTCCTCGATAAGATATTCCAGTTCCTCTTATGTAATTTCCTTTTTTCATTTGCAATTTATGTTTAAATTTTTATTGCAAAATTAAAATTTTAATAATAAAAATGAAAATTTTTTTAATCTTTTTTTAATTTTTAAATTCGTAAAATAATTTCGTTTTTTTGAAAAAAAATTTTTTTTTAATTAAAAAAAAATCATTAAAATTTTGGCGTTTTTTTGAAAAAAAATTTTTTTTTTTTTAATTATAAAATATCGAAAAATTGACGTTTTTTTCAAAATATTTTTTTTAAAAAAAATATTAAATTTTGGGCATTTTGGGAAAAAATTTTTTCAATAAAAACATTAAAATTTTGGGCATTTTGGAAAAAAAAAAATTATATATCTTTCAATAAAGATACACTTTTTTATAGGTTTTTAAAACCAAAGAATTTTGACGAAAATAAAAAATATCCTTTGGTTATTTTTTTACACGGTGCTGGAGAAAGAGGAAATGATAATTCTAAGCAATTAAGAAATTCTGTAAAAATATTTGCTGAAAAACAAGAAAAATATCCATGTTTTGTTTTTGTTCCGCAGTGTCCAAAGAAAAAACGTTGGGTTGAAGTTTCAATTAACTTTTGAAGTTTTAGAAAAACTTTTAAAAAATAAAAATATAGATAAAAATAGAATTTATTTGACTGGTTTATCTATGGGAGGTTTTGGCACTTGGGATTTCTTATCGAGATTTCCTGAAATTTTTGCTTGTGGAGTTCCAGTTTGTGGAGGCGGAGATGAAGAAAAAGCAAATTTAATAAAAGATATTCCAATCTGGGCTTTTCACGGAGCAAAAGATAAAGTTGTAAAAGTTGAACGTTCGCGAAATATGATAAATGCAATAAAAAAATTTACAGAAAATAAATGTAAATATACTGAATATAAAAATTTAGGACATAATTGCTGGACGAAAACTTATAATAATGATTTATTATTAGAATGGATTTTTTCTCAAAAAAAAATAAAATAGATGAATGATTTTCAAAAAAAATTCCTTGAAGAAGCTACAGATTTAATCCTTAATTTAGAGGAAAATATATTAATTCTTGATAAGAATTTTGAAAATAAAGAATTAATAGAAGAAATTTTTAGGACTATGCATTCTTTAAAAGGTGGTGGTGGAATGTTTGGTTTTGATAAAATCACAAATTTAACTCATAATTTGGAAACTGTTTATGATTTTATTCGTTCAGATAAAGAAAAAGTTACAAAAGAATTAGTTAATTTAACATTTCAATCTGTTGATATTTTAAAAATTATTTTAGAAGATAGAAGCTTAGAAATCCAAGAAAATAAAATAAATTATGAAAATTTAATAAAAAAAATTGATGATTTTACGAAAAAATTTTATTCTAATAATAAAAATGATAATGAAAATAATAACCATATAGAAAATAAAGAATTAAAAACTTTTTACATTTATTTTCAAACAAATGAAAAAATTTTCGACAATGGAACAAATCCAATTTTTTTAATGGAAGATTTATCTGAATTTTCCGAAATAAGAATTTTTCCAATTTTAAAAAAAATACCTAATTTTGAAAAATTAGATATTTATAAATCTTATATTTCTTGGAATATAATTTTATCAACCAAAGAAGATGAAAACCATATAAGAGACATTTTTATTTTTATTGAAAATGAAAATATTATTAAAATAAAAAAAATTTCTGATGATAATTTATTGAAAAATGAAAATTTTATTTCTCATTTAAAATCAAATGATGAAATTTTTAATTCAGAATTGAAAATTGAATTTTTTGAAATTTTCAAGTATTCGTGTTTCTTCGGAAAAATTGGATAATTTAGTTAATTTAATAGGCGAATTAGTTACAACTCAGGCAAGTTTAAGTCTTTTTGCGGAACAAAACAAATCAAATAAATTAGATATAATTTCCGAAAATGTAGAAAATTTAACACGAGAGCTTAGAGATATAGTTTTAGACATTTCACTTTTGCCATTAGATACTTTATTTTTGCGTTTTAAACGACTTTTAAGAGATCTATCAGAAAATTTTGGCAAAGAAATAAATTTTATTATTGAAGGAGGAGATACAGAATTAGATAAAAGTTTAATTCAAATTTTAAGTGAACCTTTGATGCATATTTTGAGAAATGCTGTTTCGCATGGAATAGAAAAACCAGAAGAAAGAATTAAAAATAATAAAAATAGAAAAGGAACAATTTTATTAAAATCTTATCATTCCGGAGCAAATGTTTGCATAGAAATTAAAGACGATGGAAAAGGAATTGATATAGAAAAAATCAAGAAAAAAGCATTTGAAAAAAATCTAATTAATGAAAATAATAATTTAAACAATGAAGAAATTTTAAATTTTATTTTTTATCCAAAGAGTTGGTTTAGATGTTGCAAAAAAGAAAATTAATGATGCAAAAGGAGACATAAAAATTCATACCAAATTCGGCGAAGGAACAAGTTTTATTATAAAAGTTCCGATAACTGTTTCAATAATTGATAGTTTATTATTAAAAATTGATAGCTTACATTTTATTGTTCCTGTAATTTCTGTAGAAAAAATAATTTCTATAAAAGAAGAAGATTTGAAAAACAATTTTAATTCTATGCTTATTTATGAAGATAAAAAAATACCATTTTTTTATCTAAGAAAAGAATTTAATTTATTAAAAAATATTCCTAAATTACAACAAGGAATTCTTATTTTTAATGAAAAAACTTTATTAATCTTAATTATTGACGAAGTTTTAGGAGAACACCAGGCAGTTTTAAAACCTATCGGAAAACATTTTAAAAATCAAGAATTTATTTCAGGTGCTTCTATAATGGGAGATGGAAATATTGCATTAGTTCTTGATACAAATAAAATTTTAAAATATTTTTTAAATAAAAAATAAAAAACATTAAAATTTTGGACGATTTTTGAAAAAATTTTTTTATTTTGAAATTCTGTACAATGCGATGTTTTCACTGTACAATTATTATAATAGCGGTGGAAACACCGCCAAAGCGCAAATTATAAGATTTTTTTATTTTATTTTATATATTTTTTTTAAAAAAACTCTATTTTTGAAAAAAAGCAAAATTTTAATATTTTTTGAGAATTTGAAATTATTTTATGAAAGAAATAGAAGAAAAAACAATAACTTTTAGATTTGCTTCCATTGAAAATTTAAAGGAAGTTATAAATATAAAAGCTATTATAAAAGATGAAAAATTTGATAAATGGTTTAATTATAATTATAAAATTTCTGATAAGGAAAAAAACATTTTAGAAAATTTAATTAAAAAAAACAGATTGAATTTATCTCTTTATAGCGAACAAAAATTAGCAATAAAATTTATAGCCCCCATTTTAAATGAAGTAGATTTTAATTTTAAAGATATAAAAGATTGGTATGGAGAAGAGATAAATTGCAAATTAAATGGATTTTTATTAAAAGGAAAACCTGATTTAATGATTGCTACAGGAATTTCTTTTCCTAAAAAACCTTATTTTTTTTTACAAGAATATAAAAGATCTATAAATCCAAAAGGAAATCCAGAATATCAAGTTCTTGCAGGAATGTTAGTAGCAATGCAATTAAATAAAAAAAATAAAATTTATGGAGGCTTTGTTATAGGTAGAATTTGGCAATTTATTATTCTAGAAAAATTGGAGAATGGAAATTATGAATATTTTGTTTCTTATGCTTTTGATTCTTTAAAATTTCAAGATTTAAAACAAATTTATATAAATTTACAAGCAGTTAAATTCTTATTTTGCAAATAAAATTTTTAAATGCAAAAAAAAAATTTTTAATTTAAATTCATTAAAATTTTGGACGATTTTTGAAAAAAAATTTTTTATTTTGAAATTTAAAAATATTAAAATTTTTACGATTTTTGAAAAAAAAATTTTTTAATTTTGAAATCAAAAATCATTAAAAATTTGCATTTTTTGAAAAATTTTTTTTTTGAGATAAAATCTATAATTGTATAAATTTAATAAATATTTTTTTTATTTAAATTTTATTTTTAATTTATCTAATTCAATATCAATTTCTTCGTCAAAAATTTGTAATAATGGCTCTTTAAATGCCTGAGTTGTTATCATTTTTTCCAAAGTAATTAATAAAGAAGGCAATAATAATAAATTTGATAACATTGCAATTAATAAAGTTACAGACAACTGTTCCGCCAAAAGTTGAAGCGGAAAAAATTCCAAAACCGAAAAATAAAACTATCGAAGTGTAAATCATGCTAAAGCCAGTTTCTCTCAAAGACGTTATTATTGAGCTGTGAATATTCCATTCGGTAAATTTTAATTCTTGCCTATATTTTGAAAGAAAATGTATGGTATCATCAACGGAAATTCCAAAAGCAATACTAAAAACAAGAACAGTAGAAGGTTTTATAGAAATCCCAAAATAACCCATTAAAGCAGCAGTTAAAACCAAAGGGAATAAATTTGGAATCAAAGAAATTAAAACCATACGCCAAGAAGAAAACATAAAAGCCATAAAAACAGCAATTAAACTTATCGCAATAAACAAACTTGTAAATAAATTTTTAATTAAATAAGTTGTTCCTTTTACAAAAACCACACTTGAACCTGTAATAATCGTTTTAAATTTATTCTTATCAAAAATAGAATCTAAATCTTTATGAATATTTTTTTCTAAATTTCGCATTCCTACCGTTCCAATGTCAGCAACTTTATAACTTATTCGTGTAATTTGTCCAGTGCTGTCTATGAAATTTCGCAATAAATTTTTTTTATTTTTATCTTTTGAAACATAAGATAAAATAAAATTTTTTTCAGAATTACTTGGCAATTTATAATGTTTTTCTTTTCCATTGAAAAATGCTTGTCTGGAAAATTTTATTCCTTCTACCAAAGAAAGCGGTTTAGAAATTGATTTATACTTTTTTAATTCTTCTTGTAATTTTTCTATCTTTTTTAAAGTGGAACTTTTTATAACACCTTTTTTTCTTTTTGTGTCTATGACAATTTCCAAAGGCATAACTCCATAAAAATGTTTTTCAAAAAATTTTAAATCTAAATAAATTGGGTCATCTTTTGGAATATCATCAACAATAAAACCTGTAGTTTTCATTTTCATTATGCCAATTATTGCAAATATGAAAATTAAAAAACTCATATAATAAACTGTTTTTCTATGATTTTCTGTTATGAAAACTAATTTTTTTATAATTTTAGCAATTAAATTATTTTTCAAATGTTTCGTTTGATTTTTATTTGGCGGCTCTAATGAGAAAAATATTATCGGAATTAAAATTAAAGAAAATAAAAAAATCCCTAATATATTTAAAGAAGCAATAATTCCAAATTCTTGTAAAATTTCACTTGATGTTAAAATAAAAGTTGCAAAGCCAGAAGCGGTTGTTAAATTTGTTAGGAAAGTTGCGTTCCCAATTTTTTGAACCATTCGTACTAATGCTTTTGCTTGGTTTCCGTGTTTTCTGTATTCTTGATGATATTTATTTATCATAAAAACAAAATTCGGAATACCAATAACAATTAATTACAATCTTGAAAGACCTAAAAAATAAATATAAAATAGTTGCAGTAACTAAAACAGCTAAAATAATAAACATATTTAGCTCTTTTTTTACTTTTTTTGCAATTAAAGTCCTTGTGTAAGGAAGTCCAGAGAAATGAATTTCATCATTATATTTTTTTGCAAAAGCTCTTGCAAAATATTCTATACTATCAACAACAGCCTCTCGTTCTTTTGAATCAAATTTTTTTTTATTGACCGTTACAGCCATTAAATAAGCATTTTCGTTATAAAGTATTTTTTTATAAAATGGCAAACTATATAAAACAGTTTTTATACTATCTAATTCTTTCTGAGTTTTTATTTCATTATTTATGATTTTTTTTAACTCGAACTTTTTTAATTTACTGTTTTTTTTCAAATTGTAAACATTGCCAACAGAAACTAAATTTTCTATTCCTTTTAGGTCTGTTATAAGTTCTCCGAGTTTTATCCATTCTTTAAATTTTTCTAATTCAAATAAATTTTCATCTTTTATTCCAATAACAATAATATTTGCATCATCTCCAAATAAGTTTTTGAAATTTTGATAGTTCAAATATGCAATGTCTTTTTCTGGAAGTAAAGCTGCATATTGATAAGATAATTTTACGAAAGTAGCTCTATAAGCCATAAAAATCGTAAAAATAAAAATTGCAGTTATTAAAAGTAATTTATTTCGTAAAATAAAAATTGAAATTTTTGTCCACATATTAATTTTTTAAATCGCAAAAAATACAATTTTTATTTTTAATAAAAATTTGTAATATTATTTTATGATAATTTTTTTGAAAATCTATTTAATAAATTATAATATTTTTAATCTTATAAATTCTTTTATAAGATTAAAAAAATTGTAATTTTATTTTAATGAATTAACCATTCTAATGCTTTTTTTCATCTTTAAAGAAATACTGCTGAAATTTATTATTTGGAATATCTTTTTCTTCGTCAAACATCTGTTCAATAGATATTTCTGCAAATATATCATCAGATAAAATAATCGCATATTTCAAAACTCCTCTTTTTACTATTGTAGGAAAAAGAAAATTGATTATCCATTCCTGAACTTCTGGTACTATGATTAAATTTATACTACTGTCTGTAAGCATATATTTAGGTTTTTTCTCCTTGAATTTTGCCATCCAGTTTTTCATTTCTTTTTTAATATCATCAAAATCCATATCATCTGATAACCAAACATTTTTAATCAATGACTTGCTTACGTCATAGTAAATTTCCTGTAATTTGCTATTATAAATTTTTTTCATTTTTTAATTATTATTTTTATAAATTATGAAATTAATTAAATTTATTTTGTTCCAAAACAATGAAATAATCTTGGAAAACTAATAATATACTTATCAAAAGCATTATTTTGTGGATGAGAAAAATATCCAGAAAAATCAACATCTTCTATATAAAATATTCAGCTTTTGATTTTGTATTTTACAAAAATAGTGATTAATTTAAAATTACAAAATATTTTAATATTTTTTGGGAGATAAAAAATCATTAAAAATAAATTTTTCATTTTTACAATCAAAATTTAAAACAAAAATTTTGGAGAATTTTGAAAAAAATTTTTTATAAAAACATTAAAATTTTGGGGAATTTTGAAAAAAATTTTTTTTATAAAAGCATTAAAATTTTGGGGAATTTTGAAAAAAATTTTTTTTATAAAAACATTAAAATTTTGGAGAATTTTGAAAAAAATTTTTTATAAAAACATTAAAATTTTGGGGAATTTTGAAAAAAATTTTTTTTATAAAAACATTAAAATTTTGGGGAATTTTGAAAAAAATTTTTTGAAAAAAATTTTTTTTATAAAAACATTAAAATTTTGGGGGATTTTGAAATTTTTTTAATGCTTTTTTAATTATTAAAAAAATGACGAAATCTTTTAATGAGGAATTAAGAATGAAAGTTTTAAATCATTTCTCATTTCTAATTCCTCATTACTTATTAAAAATTCCTCATTAAAAATTATTTTACTTCCCAAACACTACCACTGCAAAGAAGATCGTCCATATTTTTAATGGATGTTTTTTCTTGAACTTCTTTAATTTGTTTTTCAACAAGATCGTCGTAATGATTCTCTTTTACAGCACGTATTACACCCATTGCAATTGGAAATTCTGGCGAACGCATATTTATTAAAGCATTATGTAAAGCGGTATCTTTTTCCTGTGCATCATGAATTAAAATGTCATCTTCTGTAATTCCATTTTTACCTATTTCAACAACTTTTAATTTGAACCCATCTATCATTAAACCTTTATCTTTATTTTTACCAAAAATCATTGCTTGATTATCTTTTAAAAAGATTTGTCTGTCAGATCTCTCTTTTTTATCATTAATGAAATTATATATTCCCTCATTAAAAATAACACAATTTTGCAAAACTTCCACAACAGATAATCCTTTATGTTTTTCTGCTTCTTTGAAAATTTCTGTACACATTTTAATATTCGCATCAACAACACGAGCAAAGAATTTTCCTCTTGCTCCTATTACTAATTCACCCGGATTAAATGGCTGCTCAACAGTTCCGAAAGGCGAAGATTTAGTTTTTGCTCCCATTTTAGACGTTGGTGAATATTGACCTTTTGTTAATCCGTAAATTTGATTATTAAATAAAATCAAATTAATATCAATATTTCTTCTCACAACATGAATAAAATGATTTCCTCCTATTGCAAGTGCATCTCCATCTCCAGTAATTTGCCACACACTCAATTTTGGATTTGCAACTTTTACTCCAGAAGAAATTGCTGGAGCACGACCGTGAATTCCATGAAAACCATAAGTTCCCATATAATATGGAAAACGTGAAGAACATCCTATTCCAGAAACTACAGCAATATCTTCTGTTGGAATGTTCATCTCTGCCATAGCTTTATAAACTGCATTTAATACAGCAAAATCACCACAACCAGCACACCATCTAACTTCCTGGTCACTTTTATAATTTTTTACGTTTGCTTTTTTCATTACTTTGTTTCCAAAATTTTATTAAAATTTTCTTTTAATTCTACAACTGTAAATGGTAAACCTTGTATTTTATTATACTGCAAATATTCTAAACTTGGAAAATTCATACGTAAATAACTTGCAAATTGTCCAAGATTTAATTCTGCAACAACTATTTTTTTAAATTTACTTAAAACATCAAAAGTATTTTTTGGTAATGGAGCAATATAGTTGAAATGTGCTAATGCAATTTTTTTACCATCTTCTCGCATTTCATTAAGAGCAGTTAAAAGATGTCCATAAGTTCCGCCCCAACCAACAATAAGTAAATCAGCATCTTCGTCTCCGTAAATTTTTAATTCTGGAATAAAATTCTCAACTCTTTTAACTTTCTCGGCACGTTGCTTAGACATAACTTCATGGTTTTCAGGAACGTAAGAAACTGTACCTGTAATCTCCATTTTTTCTAAACCACCTATTCTATGCTCTAAACCCTTAGCTCCGGGAATAGCCCATTTTCTATTTAATTTATCTAACTCTCTTTTATAAGGAAAATATTTCTCTCCTATTTTTGCAAAAGGAGGTTTTATTTTTGGTAATTCCGACATTTTTGGAATTCGCCAAGGCTCAGAACCATTTGCAAGAAATCCATCTGTCAATAAAATTACTGGAGTCATATGTTCCACAGCAATTCTACAAGCTTCATAAGCATAATAAAAACAATCCGAAGGAGTCGTTGCAGCAATTACAACTGCCGGACTTTCACCATTCCTACCGTAAAGTGCTTGCATTAAATCAGATTGCTCCGTTTTTGTTGGTAAACCAGTAGAAGGTCCTCCACGTTGAACATTAACAATAACAAGTGGTAATTCTGTAATTACAGCAAGACCGATGGCTTCTCCTTTCAAAGCAAGTCCAGGTCCAGAAGTTGATGTAACACCTAAATTTCCAGCAAAACTCGCTCCTATTGCTGTGCAAATTCCAGCAATTTCATCTTCCGCTTGAAATGCTTTTACTCCTAAATCTTTTCGTCCTGTTAATTCTTGTAAAATTTCACTTGCAGGTGTAATAGGATAAGAACCAAGAAATAATTTTAAATCAGCTCTTTCTGCTCCCGCAATTAATCCCCAAGCAGTTGCTATATTTCCACTAATATTTCTATAAAAACCTTTTTTTATAGGTGCAGGTGCTACTTTATAATTTCTTGGTAATGCTTCTATTGTTTCAGCATAATTGAAACCCGCTTTTAAAGCCATCTCGTTAGCTTTCGCTATCTTCGGCAATTTTTTAAATTTCTTTTTAAAGAAATTTATAGAAACATCTAAAGTCTCATTAAACAACCAATAAATAATTCCAAGAGTAAACATATTCTTACTTCTTAAAACATTTTTAGTAGTCATTCCCATGTCTTTCAAAGTTTCTTTTGTAAGAAAACTTATAGGAGATTTTATGATATTTCTGTCTTCTAAATTAAGCTCTTCGAAAGGTTTTTCACTTTTGAATTTTGCTTTTTTAAAATTTTTTTTATTAAAAGTGTCAGAATCAACAATTATCGTCCCTCCTTCTTTAACCCATCTTGCATTTGCTTTCAAAGCCGCAGGATTCATAGCTACAAGAACATCTGCAAAATCTCCAGGAGTTTTTATTGCTTTGCTACCAAAGTTTAGTTGAAAACCAGAAACACCTCCTACGGTTCCTTGTGGTGCACGAATTTCAGCTGGATAATCAGGAAAAGTAGAAACATCTTTTCCAACTAATGCAGAAGTATTTGAAAATTGAGTACCGATTAATTGCATACCATCTCCAGAATCTCCGGAAAATCTTATAACAACTTCCTCAAGTACTATGGTGTCTATTTTTTTACTCATGATTTTAATAAAATCTGTTAGAGTTAATAAAAAATTTTTTTACAAAAAAAGCAAATTTTTTTAATAAAAAAAAATATTTAATAATAAAAAAAAAAAAAATATAATTTTATATATTTTTTTAAAAGTTTAAAAAATTTTTTCAAAAAAAACGTAAATTTTCATGATTTTTTATATTTAAAAAAATATTTTTTTTTTTTTTCAAAAAACGCCAATTTTTTATGATTTTTAATAATCATAAACTTATGATGAATAATTGTGCGGTGAAAACACCGTAAATACGACAACTTTTGTTTATTACTATTTTTTTAATTTTGATGTCGAAATGTTAAAAAAAAAATTTTTCAAAAAACGTCCAAAATTTTAATATTTTTTAATTTCAAATTAAAAAATATTTTTTTAAAAAAACGCCCAAAATTTTAATATTTAAATAATAATGTGCGAAAAACACCGCAATGCGCATGGAATAATGAGGAATATGAAAGAATAATGAGAAATTATAATAATAAAAATCTTAAAACAACATTGGAGTTTTTAAAAAAACCTCCAATGTTTATTATTTATAAATAATTTTAGAATAAAGAGTTTTATTGTAATTTATTACAATTTGTTAAAAAATTAAAATATAAAGTTTTGATTCAGTTTTTTAGAGAGAATATTTTTTTTTTCCAATCTTTAATTTTATGGGTTTTTATTGGAATTTTTTTAAAAGAATTAACTTATATTATTATACCTCTTTTTTTATTTTATTTTAATAAAGAAGAAAAATATATAGAAATACTTATTGGTTTACTTTTTATTTTGACTTTATCTGATAGTCGTCAAGGAGAATTAGCTTTTGCTGCCGAGATAAAAACCTTTTTTATTTTATTATTTTTTTACTTTTTTTTATCTGATAAATCTTTTTTCTCTAAAACACCTGATTTTTATAAAAATTTTATTCCGTTTTTTATTGTTGCTTTTTACTGTTTATTTTACAGTGAAACTTTGCTCTTAGCTTTTCAAAAAACAGTTTCTTATTTACTTTTAGTTATTCTTGTGCCGACTTATTTAAGTATTTCTTTTTATCAAAATAAAGAAAAAACTTTACAAATGATAATTTATTTCGGTGCTTTGATTTTATTTTCCGGAATATTATTAAGATTTATTTTGCCAGATTTCGTATATTTACAAGGACGTTTTTCCGGAATATTAGGAAATCCAAATGGAATGGGAATTTTTTGTCTTTTGTACGGAATAACTTTTTTTATTATTACAAAATATCATTCTTATCTTTTTTCAAAAAAAATAAGAAATTTTATAAAAATACTTATTTTTATTTCATTAATTCTGTCTTCTTCCAGAGGAGGAATTATTTCTTTATCTTTATTTTTATTTTTTTCTTATTTTTCCAAAATGTCTAATTTTTTAAGTGTAATTATTTTTATTTTAATTTTGGTTTCCTACCAAATAATAGTTAGTAATGCTACAGAAATAGTTATTTATTTTGCTTTGGAAGATTATTTTCGTTTAGAAACGCTTGAAGCCGGAGCAGGAAGGTTGGTTGCTTTTGAATTTGCTTGGGAAAATATACAAGAGAATTTTTATTTTGGAAAAGGATTTTCTTTTTCGGAATTTCTTTTTTTTGAAAACAGAGAAGCATTAAGTATACTTGGACATCAAGGTTTAACACATAATTCTTATTTGTCAATTTGGCTTGATACAGGTTTAATTGGTTTATTATTTTTTTTAATTGCTTGGGGCAAAATAATTGCTTCTGCAATGAAAAATACTTATATTGCTTTACCTATAGTTTTTGGAGTTTTATTTTCTACAAATATAGAAACCTGGTTATCAGCATCTTTAAATCCTTTTACTATACAATTATTAATAATTTTTACTTTATTAAACGAAAAATATTTTTTTAAAAATGAAAAATAAAAAGATTAAAATCTTATTTTTATATACAGAATTAGCTCAATATTTTCTTAGCTGCGTAAACCATTTAACGAATGAGCATAAAAATATAGAAGTTCATATTATTAGATGGAAAATTAATTCTGAAGCACCTTTTAATTTAAAAACAGGAAAAAATATTTTTTTGCATAAAAGAGAAAATTTTGATGAAAAAAAAATGTTGGCATTTTCAAAAAATTTAGGAATTTCTATTTTAATTTGCAGTGGCTGGATAGATAAAACTTATTTGAAAATAGCAAAATATTTTTTTAAAAAAATACCAACGGTTTTAATGTTTGACAATAAATGGAAAGGAAATTTAAAACAATATTTAGCAAGTTTTCTAAGTAGATTTTTTTTATTAAAAAGATTTTCTAATGTTTGGGTTGTTGGCGAGTCTCAAAAAATTTATGCAAAAAAATTAGGTTTTTCTGATGAAAATATTGGCATAGGTTTTTATTCTGCTGATGTGGATTTTTTTTATAAAATGTTTAAAAAAAATGAACTTTCAAAGAAAAAAAAATTTCCGAAAAGATTTATTTTTGTTGGTAGATATATAGAAAATAAAGGAATTTTTGATCTATGGAAAGCATTTATAGAATTGCAAAAAGAATATCCAAATGATTGGGAACTTTGGTGTCTTGGAGAAGGAGAATTTTTTGATAAAAAAATTGAAAATAAAAAAATTAAACATTTTGGTTTTGTTCAGAAGAAAGATATTCATAAATTTATAGAAAAAACAGGAGTTTTTATTTTACCAAGTCATTTTGAACCTTGGGGAGTTGTTGTTCATGAATTTGTTTCTGCAGGTTTTCCTTTGCT
>NBLL01000045.1 GCA_002084355.1 Bacteroidetes bacterium 4572_128
TTATTTTAAAAAATCATCAAAATATTGAGTAATTTTTTTCATTAAATGAATTCTATCCATTCCTCTGACATTATGCTCATGTCTTGGATATGGGAAATAATCTAAAAGAACATTATTTTTAACACATTCTCTGACAAAAGTCAAACTATGCTGCCAAACAACAGTTGGGTCTATAGCACCGTGAATAATTAATAATCTACCTTCTAAATTTTTAACATAATTTTTTAAATTTGCTTTTTTATAACCTTCTGGATTTTCATCTGGCGTATCCATATAACGTTCTCCATACATAATTTCATAATACTTCCAATCAATAACAGGACCGCCTGCTACTCCAACTTTGAAAGTTTCCGGATAATGAAGCATTAAAGAAGTCGTCATAAAACCACCGTAACTCCAGCCGTGAACACCGATTTTTTCTTCATCGACATATTCTAAGGTTTTCAAAAAATCTATACCTTTCATTTGGTCTGCAACTTCATTTACGCCTAATTGTCTGTGAATAACATTTTCAAATTCCAAACCTCTATTGTAAGAGCCTCTATTATCAAGAGTAAACATTACATAGCCTTTTTGAGCCATATAAAATTGCCATAAACTAATATCTGCTAACCAAGAATTATTTATCATTTGAGCATGTGGACCACCATAAACATAAACTATAGTTGGATATTTTTTACTCGGATCAAAATCCGCTGGTTTTACTAGACGGTAATATAAATCGGTTTTTCCATCTGCCGCTTTTATTGTTCCTATGCTCATTTCACCCATTTTATGCTCTGTGTATGGGTCTAAAATATTTACAGAATTAGGAACTTTTGTATTTGAATAAGTATCTAAAACAAATTTTCCAGTCTTTCTATTGGACTTTCTTTTGTCGCTTGAAAAAACAAATATTTTTCTTCATTATCAAAACCTAAAATATTAGTAACTTCCCATTTTCCTTTTGTTAATTGTTTTATCAAATTACCTTCTAAATCGTATAAATAAATATGATTATAACCGTCTTTTCTTGTTTGCCACAAAAATTGATTTGGTTTTGTTTTTAAGAAAATCGCTGGATGAATAGGTTCAACATATTTTTCATTTTTTTCTTCGAATAAAGTTTTTTCTACTTTGAGAGTTTTTACATTATATTTTTGTAATTTCATATGATTTTGTTTGCGGTTCAAAACAGCAATCAAAATAAATTTTTCATCTAATGTCCAAGCAATATTTGTTAAATAAGATTCTTTTTCTTCTCGTCCAGATAAAAACAAAGATTGTTTTTTATTACAATCAAAAATTCCAAGATTTGTTTCTTCGCTTTTCATTCCCGCCATAGGATATTTGATATTTTCTAATTTTGCAACTCTTTCGTCCACATTTACGATTGGATAATCGCTGACCATATTTTCATTCTTTTGATAAAAAGCAAGGTAATTTCCTTTCGGAGAAGAAACAATATTTTCACCTCTTTCGGAAGTTATAGATATAATTTCATTTTTTTCATCAATCATTAATAAATTATTATCTATAGTGTAAGCAATTTTATTATTTTCCTCACAAAAGTCAAAATTCTTTCCATAAAAATACGATTTGCTAAAGAAAATTTTATAATATTTTCAGATTGCCAATCGTAAGAATAATAAGGAAAATGAGACATAGATTCTATCTTATTTTCTTTTAAAATTTCATTTAACTTCTCTAAACTTAAAATTGTTTTTTTCTTTTTTCCGGTTTTCGCATCTTCCGAAATTAATTCATTATTTTCTACGTAAGTAAAAAAATCTGATTCTCCTTTCCATTTTAAACCTTTAACTTGTTTTGGGTAATATTGTCTCCATTGCCCAACAACTGCATCTTGAATTGTAAAAATTTTGTCCTGAGCAAAATCTTGTTTACAATAAAAAATTAGAAATAATATTAAAAATAAAATTCTCATTTTTTTAAATTTTTATTAAAAAAAATTTTTTTTACAAATTTAATTAAAAATTAATATTTATAATTATTTTTTTTTAATTAAAAATTCATTAAAATTTTGAAAAAAAATTTCAACCTATATAAACCCAAATATAATTTTATATATTTGGTTTTTTTGAAAAAATCAATATTACAATCATTTTGAAAATATTTGATTATAATTTAACCATTATGCACATTTTTATTTATAAAATAATAAAAAACCATTCATTTATCATGTTATGAAATCTATAACATTATTTATTTTATTTTATGAAAATAAATCTCATTTTATTTTAACCATTGCTGGAATTTATAAACATATTTTTTTCGCATAATTTGGAATATAATAATAATTTATTCAAATATATTTATCAATTTTTTAATTTCATAATATTTTTGATGAATTTTTTTTTAATAAAAATTCTTCAATGTTCTTTTATAATTAAAAATTTTTTTCAAAAAAAGCAAAAATTTTTTAAATTTTTGCTTTTTAAATTTTTTAAATTAACTTAATTTTTTTTAAACATTTTAATATTCTTTTGAAAGTCAATTCAATATCATTATCTAAACCAACAGAAAAACGAACTAAACCATCAGTTAAACCCATTTTTTCTTTATCTTCATCTTTTACTTCAGAAGAAGTACTAGTACTTGGACAGCTAAACAAAGTTTTAAAATATCCTAAACTAACAGCAAGATAACCAACTTTTTCATTTTGCATTTCTTCCATTAAACGACTAGCATTTTTAAAAGTACCTACATTTATAATTATCATTCCGCCGTAGCCAAATTCTTTTCTCATCATTTTGTTCATCAATTCATAATGAGGATGTGTTTTCAAACCAGCATAACGAACATCAATTCCAAATTCAAACAATTTTTCAGAAAGATATTTTGCATTTTTACTATGCTGTTTCATGCGAATATGAAGAGTATGCAAATTTTTCAAAACACTATTTGCACGCAAACTGTCCATAGTGGCACCCATTAACATCGCAGTACCATCATTAACATCTATCAAACTATTAATAAAATCTTCGTCCGCACAAATTGCTCCTCCAACAGTGTCATTTGTTCCATTTAAACCTTAGAAATTTTCGAAAGAGACGGAATATCAGAAATCTCCAACAAAGGATTATTCATCGTTTCCGTGTAAATTAATTTTGTATTTTCTTTTATTGCATTTTTTACTTCTTCCAAATTAGTAATATCAACAAAACTTACCGAAATATTAAATTTTTTAACATAATTTTTCAAAAATGCGTAACTTCCTCCATAAATAGTTCTGCAAGCAATAATATGGTCGCCAGAATTACATATTTGAAGAAAAACTGCAGTAATAGCTCCCATTCCAGAAGCGGTTACCCAAGCTGCTTTTGTGCCTTCTATTTTTGCAATAGCATCTGAAAGATACTTAGTACTTGGATTCCAATGACGAGAATATAAAAAACAACCTTCTGCTTCGCCGTGAAAAGTGTCTATCATACTTTTATTTTCAATAAAAGTAAAAGTAGCCGAATCTGCTATAGATGGATTTACACCTCCATATTCTCCAAAATCTTGAATATCATATAAATTTACTGATGGATCTCGTTTCATAATTTTTTAAATTTAAAAGTTTAAAATTAAAATTTTTTTTTTTAAAAAAATTGTTTTTTTTGAAAAAGTTTTTATTTATTTATTTATTTATTATATTATGAATAACGTTGTTCACATACATACGATTTTGCATTTTATTATTGAAAATCGTAATAAGAAAATCCGTTTTACGGAAAAATCTCTTAAATTAGAAATTGTTGAAATTTGGGGAAAAGATGTTAAATTTACAAGCTGTTCTGAAAATATTTTTGGAATAGAAGAATTAATAAATTTCTTAAAACAAAGAGATAAAATTTTTATAAAAGATGAAATAATTTTTGTTAATGACGGTGTTGAAGATAGCGAATGTTTAAATTCTTAAAATTTTAAATTTTTAAATAAAAAAATTATATGTTATATTCAATGACAGGTTTTGGTAAATCGGTAGCCGAATTATCAGATAAAAAAATTTTAATAGAAATAAAATCTTTGAACAGTAAACAATTAGATTTTTTTGCGAAAATTCCACATTTTTACAAAGAGATAGAAATAGAAAAATAGAATTGCATTTTTTTATAGAAAATACAAAAAATAATACAAACTTAGATATTTGCGAAAGCAAATTAAAAAATTATTTTTTCAAATTAAAAAAAATTGCAGAAGAGCTAGATATAAAAGTTTCAGAAGAATTATTTAATAATGTAATAAAACTTCCAGAGGTTTTAGTAAGTAAAAAAAATTCTTTGTCAGATGAAGAAAAAAATAATATTTTTTTAAGTTTTAAAAAAGCTATAGATGAATTAAATTCCTTCAGGAAACAAGAAGGAAATGCTTTATTAGAAGATATTTCTACGCATATTGAAAAAATTATATTTTTTCTTAATGAAATTCCACAGCATGAAGAAAATAGAATTCAAATAATTAAAAATAGAATAAATAATAATTTGAAAGAAATTTCTAATGTTGTAAAAATAGATAGAGAACGTTTTGAACAAGAATTGATTTATTATCTCGAAAAATTTGATATTTCAGAAGAAAAAATTCGATTGAAAAATCATTGTAAATATTTTAAAGAAATAATATTTGAAGATGAAAATATTGAAAAAGGAAAAAAACTTTCTTTTATTTCTCAGGAAATTGGACGAGAAATAAATACAATAGGTTCAAAAGCAAATGAAATAAATATTCAAAAAATTGTAATTCTAATGAAAAACGAATTAGAAAAAATCAAAGAACAATTAATGAATGTTTTGTAATTATAATAAAAATGACATATATAAATATTTATATATGTCAATATGTCCGAATATTTTTTATTTTATTAAAATAAATAAATTGGATTGTTTTTTGTAAAATTTACAGAAATTAATATAATTAATAAAAAAATGGCAAATTTAGAGCATTTAACAAAAGAAACTTTTAAAGAAAAAGTATTTAATTTTGAATTAAATAAAGAATGGAATTTTAGCGGTGATGTTCCTTGTTTGATAGATTTTTATGCTGATTGGTGTCAGCCTTGTAAAATGGTTGCTCCGATTTTGGAAGAATTGCAAGATGAGTATAATGGTAAATTAAATATTTACAAAGTAAACACAGAAGCAGAAAAAGAACTTTCTGCTATGTTTGGTGTTCAAAGTATTCCTACTTTACTTTTTGTTCCAAAAGAAGGGAAACCACAAATGGCACAAGGTGCTTTACCAAAAGAAACTTTTATAAAAGCAATATCTGATGTTTTAAAAGTACAACTTAATTAAGATATTTTTTAAATTAAAAAAAAAACAAAAATGTTAAATTTTCGACATTTTTGGTTTTTTTTAATTTTAAAAAATATATATGTTTGTTTAAAAATAAACCAACACAAATTTTTAAAATTGTTTTTTTATTAAAAATTTATTACATAATTTTGTTTCTGTAAGTTTTTCCTAAAAAAAATTATTCCTATAAAAAACAAATCTAAGCTGACTTTGACTTTTTTATTTTCTTTTATTTTTTCCCAAGCTTCTTCCATTTCTTTAGACCAATGAATATCATCAAAAATAAAAATACTTTTTTCATGAGATTTTTTTAAACAAATATTAAAATATTCTAAAGTTTGTTTTTTCCTATGGTTTCCGTCAAAAAAAACAAAATCTAAAAATTTTATTTCTTTTAAAACTTCCGGAATAGTTTTTGAAAAAACACCTTTTTTAATGTAAATATTTTTTAATTTTAAAATTTCAAAATTTTTTTTTGCGATATTTATAATTTCTTCACAGCCCTCTAAAGTGAAAATTTTATTTTTTGAATTTACTTTCGCCAAATAACTCGTTCCAATTCCAAAAGATGTTCCAATTTCTAAAATAGTTTTTGGTTTAAATTCATTTACTATGCGAAAAAGTAATTTTCCAAATCTCGAACTTTGAGAAGAATATTTCGTAATATCTGAAATTTTTCGCCATTTTGAAGAAAAATTTTTTTTAGAACCAGCACCAAAATCTTTTACTTTTATTTTTTTTTTTGATTTTAATAAATCAAAACGTAGTTTTTCTATTTCAAAAAAAGAATAAAAATTTTCATTTTCATTTTCTATAATTTCTGTAAGAAAATTATAAATGAAAGGCGAATGAATACCATGTCCATTCTTATGTTTTGCTTTTAATTTAAAAATTAAATATCTTTTTAAAAAAGAAAGTTTTTTAATCATAATTTTTTTTTATGAAAATTTCAATAAAAATAAAAATTTTTTCAAAAAAACGTCGTTTTTTTTAATTTTTTTTTATTAAAAAATTTGATGTTTTTTTGAAAAACTTTTTTTTAATAATTTCAAATAAAAAATAAAAAATTTCGGCGTTTTTTTGATTTTTTTTTTAATAATTTCAAATAAAAAAATTAAAAATTTTGACGTTTTTTTAGAAAAATTTTTTAATAAATATTAAAATTTTGACGTTTTTTTAGAAAAAATTTTTTTTAATAAATATTAAAATTTTGACGTTTTTTGGAAAAATTTTTTTAATAAATATTAAAATTTTGACGTTTTTTGGAAAAATTTTTTTTAATAAATATTAAAATTTTGACGTTTTTTGGAAAAATTTTTTTTAATAAATATTAAAATTTTGACGTTTTTTGGAAAAAATTTTTTTAATAAATATTAAAAATTTTGACGTTTTTTTGGAAATTTTTTTTTTTAATTTTGGCATTTTTTGAAATTAAAAATTTTTTTTATAATTAAAAAAAGGTTTAATAAGTATTATTATTTTTATTAATTTTTCAATTTTTTAAAAAATTGAAAAATTTTCCTTATAGGTTTTAAATAAATTGTATAAAATGGAAGTTTTAAATTATTTATTTTCCATGCTTTTTTATCTTCTTTATTTGCAATAATCCTATTTTTTATACTTGCATTACTTTTTCCACCGACACGCATTTTTACTATTATTTCTGGTAAATACTGTGTAGAAATATGATTTTTATATAAAAATCTTAACATTAATTCGTAGTCTGCCGAAATTTTTAAATCTAAATTAAATTTGCCAAATTTTTCATAAATTTCTTTTTTCACAAAAAAAGTCGTATGAGCAGGCATCCATCCAAATTCAAAAAGTTTCCTTTGAAATTTTTGTGATTTCCAATAACGAATAATTTTATTCGTGTCATTAAAATCTACATAAAATAAATCTCCATAAAGAGAATCTGTAGGTTTTTTTTTAAATGATTTTACTACATTTTCTATCACATATTCATTAAAAAAAAAATCATCTGAATGAAGAAAACATATAATCTCTCCATTAGAATTTTCTATTCCTTTATTTAATGCGTCATAAATGCCGTTATCTTTCTCGCTAATAATTTTAAAAATATTTTTTTCATATTTCTTTATTTTTTCTAAGGTTGCATCTGTAGATTTTCCATCTATAATAATATGCTCTATATTCTTATATGTTTGATTTTTAATAGATTGTAAATTATTTTCTATAGTTAAAGCACTGTTAAATGTTGCTGTAATTATACTAACTTTCATAATATTTTTCGTTCACGAACTTCTTTTGCTGGATTGCCTTGATAAATAGTATAAGCTTTTAAATTTTTATTTGCCACAGAATTTACGCTCAAAACAGAATGCGAAAAACAAGTTACACCTGAACATACAAAAGATTTTGCACCTATCCAAACGCCATCTTCCAAAATAATTTTTCCTGTAATTAATTCAAAACTTTCTTTTTTAAAATCGTGGTTTCCACAAAGCAAAATAGACCCTTGAGAAATACAAACGTTATTTCCAATTTTAATAAAATCTAAATTATCTATCCATTTTTGAACCAAAAATTTTTAATAAAAAAACTTTTAATTTATAAAATGGAAAAAAAGAACTCTTAAAAATTATTGCATTTATAAAATACCAAATAGTATTTTTAAAAAAATTTGCTCCAATTTCAAAAAAAGAATTATCAAATTTTGATAAATCAACTTTTTTCATAAAAAATTATTTTAAATTTTCATATTTTAATTAAAATATAATTTATTACCACCTAAAAGTTTTATTTTCTAAACCAATAAGATCTATTATCCTATCGACAACTGTAAAAGCTAAATCATCTATAGTTTTAGCTTTACTATAAAATGATGGTGATGCTGGACAAATTATGCCTCCACTTAGAGTTATTTTCCTCATATTTTCTATTTGAATTAAGTTTAACGGCATTTCTCTTGTAATTAATATTAATTTTTTTCTTTCTTTTAAAATTACATCTGCTGTTCGTGTAATTAAATCGTTTGAAATTCCAGAAGCAATGCGTCCAAGAGTTCCCATAGAACATGGACAAATTACAAAAGCATCGTAAACAGAGGAACCAGAAGCAAACGGAACAAAAAAATTGTCATTTTTATAAATTGGAAAATTAAATTTATTAAAAACATCTTCTCCCATTTCCTGCAAACAAACATCTTTTGCATTTTTAGAAAAAATTAATGCGATTTCTTAAATTATTCCACTTGCTCCAGTAATTGCTACTACTATTTTCATAATTAAAAAAAAAAATTTTTTTCAAATAATGTTTTTTTTTATAAATTATGAAAATAAAAAATTTTTATAAAAAAAAAATTGCTTTTTTTGAAAAAAAAAAAATTAAATGTTTTTATTAAAAACTAAAGGTACAGCAAAAATTTCAGATTATGTACAAATAAGAAATGATGATTTTATTTTAATAGCTCTTTTTCCCATAAAAAATTCGGAAAAAAATTTATGCAAAATTTTTAAAGAAGAAGAAATAAAAAAAATAAAAAAGAAAATTTCTAATGTAAAATTTGGAAAATTAGAGAAAATTTAATTTGAATTTCAAAAAATGGAAGTTACTGTTCTTATTGTTTCCAGAAATGAGGAAAAACATATTTTGAATTGCATAAATTCTATAGAAAAACAGTTTTCACATAATAATGATTGGGAATTGATTTTTATCGACGGAATTTCTCATGATAGAACAAAAATAATAGCAAAAAATTATCTTGAAAAAAAAGCAAAATATAAATTCAAAATTTTTGATAATGAAAAAAAAATTTTAAGTGCTGGCTGGAATATCGGAATAAAAAATGCAAAAGGAAAATATATTATTCGTCCAGATGCTCATGCGACACTTGAAAAAAATTATATAAATAAAGCCTTAGAAATTTTAAAAAATAATCCAAAGATTGCTGTTGTTGGTGGAATTTTAATAACTAAAGCAAAAGGTTTTTGGGGTGATATTATAAAAAATGCACTCAGCACAAAAGTTGGCGTAGGAAATTCTTCTTTCAGAACAGGAGCAAAAAGTACCAGCGAGCAAAAGAAAATAATTTTAAATTTTGGTTGCAAAATGACATCAAAGCAAATTATTTTTGTAGAAATAGCATTTATAAATTGTTAAAACAAATGTTTCAAATTGGAAGATATTTGCCTGTTTTAATAAAAATTGGTCAAGCGAAAAGTATTAAAATCAGACATTTTGCTCCTTTTGGATTTTACTTTTTTTTATTTGTTAATTTAATATTTGGAAAAATATTTGAAATAAATTTTTTATTAAAATTTTCATTTTTTGTTTTTATCTCTTATATTTCTGTAATTTTCGTTGGAATTTTACAATTTTTAATAAAAGGAAACAAATTTAAAATTCAAAATTTATTGCTAATTTTTATTATTCCATTGATGCATTTATTTTATGGGCTTGGTTTTTTTATTGGTTTAATTCGTTTGAAATTTTAAATTAAAAAAATTTTTTTATAAAAAAATTTTTTTAATTTTGAAAATTATTTTTTATTTAAAATTAAAAAATTATGTCAAAAATCAAAATTGGAATTAACGGTTTTGGTAGAATTGGAAGAAACGTTTTCAAAATTGCTTTTGCAAAAAAAGATTTAGAAATCGTTGGAATTAATGATTTAACAAGTACAAAAATTCTTTCTCATTTGTTAAAATATGATTCTACTCAGGGGAAATTTAATGGCAATGTTTCTTATGAAGAAGATTATATTATTGTAAATGAAAAGAAAATAAAAGTTACTTCTGAAAGAAATCCCATTAATATTTCTTGGGAAAAAACTCCAGACATAATCATAGAAGCAACTGGCATTTTTACAAAAAGGGAAAGCGAAAAAGGTGGCTATGGTGATCATTTAAAAAATGGTGCAAAAAAAGTAATTCTTACTGTTCCGTCTAAGGATAAAATTGATAATATGATAGTTCTTGGCGTAAACGATGACGATTTACGTGATGAAGATACTTGTGTTTCTAACGCTTCTTGTACGACAAATTGTCTTGCTCCGATAGTGAAAATTCTAAATGATAAATTTGGAGTTGTGAGTGGTTTTATGAACACTATTCATGCTTACACAAACGACCAGAATATTTTAGATGCTCCACATTTAGACTTAAGACGTGCTAGGTCTGCTGCTGTTTCGCAAATTCCAACAACAACAGGTGCTGCAAAAGCGGTAGGAAAAATAATTCCAGAAATGAAAGGAAAATTAGACGGTATGGCTGTTAGAATTCCTACACCAACAGGTTCACTTATTGATTTGGTTGTTAATCTTAAAAAAGAAACAACTAAAGAAGAAATTAATTTAGAGATGAAAAAAGCTGCTGAAAATGAAATGAAAGGAATTTTAGAATATACTGAAGATCCTATAGTTTCTGTGGATATTATAAATAATCCACATTCTTCTATTTTTGACGCTCAAAGTACTATGGTTATTGGAAAAATGGTTAAAGTTTTGTCTTGGTACGATAATGAATGGGGATATTCTGCTCGTGTGGTAGATTTAATCTATAAATTAATGCAGATAATTAAGAATTAGAAGATTAAAAAAAAATATATTTTCTTAAAATCTTAAAATAAATTTTTTTAAAAAATTTAAACCTTGAAAATTTTCAAGGTTTTTTTTATTAAAATTTTGCTTTTATTTAAAAAAATTAAAATTTTGGACAATTTTTGAAAAAATTTTTTATAATTTTAAAAATTCGTAAAAAAATTGCGTTTTTTTTATGATTTTTAAAATTAAAAAAAAATCAAAAACGTAAATTTTTTCAAAAAATGTCAATGAAATAAAATGAAATTTTTTCATTATACAAAAATTTTTATATTATTGCAATAATATTTTTTTTAAAAAAGATGAAATTTTTTATTTTTATAATTTTTTTTCACATTTGTATTTTTACATATTCGCAAATAAGAATATATCCAGATAGGAAAATAGACTTTCTTGTAAGAGATGTTCTTTTAGAAAATAAAGAGAGTATTATAGTAAAAAACATTAAAATATCTAAACAAAAAAATATGATATCGCTTTTTGAAAGTGAAAATATTGAAATTTTCAAAAAAGGAATTTTGCTTTCTACAGGAAATGTTTTTGCTGTAAAAGGACCAAATGATAAAAAAGATATTTCTACGAGAAATTATTTAAAAGGTGATTTAGAACTTAATAAAATTGTAAATTCGGAAACTAAAGATGCTGTTGTTTTAGAATTTGATTTTGTGCCTATGAGTGATAGTATTTCATTTAATTATTTTTTTGCTTCAGAGGAATATCCCGAATATGTTGGCTCTAATCTTAATGATGTTTTTGCTTTCATAATAACAAACGAAGAACTTGGAATAAAAAAAAATTTGGCAATTCTTCCAAATGGTGAACCAATTACAATTAACACTATTAATAAAAATAAAAATTCATCTTTTTTTATTGAAAATCCTATTTTTCATGAGAGTTTTATAAAAAGCAAAAGTAATGAAGTTTATGAATTATCACGTTTTTGTCAATTCGACGGTTTTACGAAAATTTTAACCGCAGGTTCTAAAGTTGTACCAAATTCTACATATCACATAAAAATCGCTATTGCTGATGTTGGAGATTATTTACTTGATTCTGCAGTTTTTTTAATTGGAAATTCTTTTAAGAATGTTTATAAAAAAAATAAAAAAACAAATCCTTTAAAAAATTAATTTGTTTTTTTGCAAAAAAATTTTATAACCTCATAAAATTTAAGCCATTATTTTAATAAAAAATTTTATTCCAAAAGCCAATCAATTGCATCTTTTTTATTATCAAAAAACTTATTTTTTATAATTCTTGAATAATGTTTTTCTTCAAAAAATTGCTCCAAAGAGATTTGAGAAATAAAATCAGAACTCATAGTTCTTGCTATTTTTGTCATACTTTTATTTGCCACTGACGAAACTACTTCATCTATCCAAACTTGCAAATCTGGATGTATTACAAATAAGAAATTCCTCATGTCAGAAAAAAATAATTTTGGTTTTTTTTCATAAAAAAAATTAACAAGAATCAACATAATATCTCTTAATTCTTCTTCTGACATATTTTCAGATTCTGCATACCAATATTCTTCCACTAAAGAATCCTCCTCTTTGTAAATATAATTAACATAATTATCACAATAAATTTCCATAATATTTTTTTTAAATTTCAAATTATAATTTTTTTTGAAATTTATAAAAAAAATAAAATATTTTTAATTTTAATTTATTTCAGATAAAATTTTTATACTTTCTATAGCTTCTTTTACGTCATGAACTCTTAGAATATTCGCTCCTTTTTGCAAAGCGATTGTATTGACAACTGTTGTTCCATTAAGAGCTTTTTCACTTGTAGAGTTCAATAAATTGAAAATCATTGATTTACGAGATAAACCGACCAAAATTGGCAAATCAAAAATTTTGAAATTTTCTAAGAAACTCAATATTTTATAATTTTGTTGTAAAGTTTTTCCAAAACCAAAACCTGGGTCTAAAATTACATCATTCACACCAAGTTTTTTTAACTTATCTAATTTTTTCGCAAAAAATAAATTAATATCCATCATTAAATTTTTATAATTTACTTTTTTATTCATATTTTGTGGGTTTCCTTGTATGTGCGTCATTATATATGGAACGTTCAAATTCGCAATTGTTTCAAACATTTTAGCATCTAAAGTTCCGCCAGAAATATCATTAATTATATCTATTTTATAATCATTAACCATTTTTTCTGCTACATCAGAGCGAAAAGTATCCAGTGATAAAATTGCATATGGAAAATTATTCCTTATTATTTTCACAAAATTATTAAGTCTTTTTAGCTCTTCTTCGACAGTAATATTTTTTGATTTTGGACGAGTGGAAACTGCTCCTAAATCAACAATTTTTCCACCCTCTTTTAAAATTTCTTCTACTCTTTCTAAAACTTTTTTTTCATTTTTATATTTTCCACCGTCAAAAAATGAATCTGGTGTCAAATTTAAAATCCCCATTACTATTGGTGTTTCAAAATCTAAAAGTTTACCATTACAATTAATCATAATTTTTTTTTTTTATAAAAATAATTTTTTTTTTTTTAATTTTAAAAATTCATAAAAAATTGGCATTTTTTTCAAAAAATTTTTTTTAATAATTTAAAATTCATAAAAAATTGCCGTTTTTTTGAAAATGTTTTTTTTTAATAATTTAAAATTCATAAAAAATTGCCGTTTTTTTGAAAATATTTTTTTTAACAATTTAAATTCATTAAAATAATTGGTTTAAAAAAAATGCTTATTGAACATTTTGCGATTAATTTTTTACAAAATTATTTATAATTTTATGTTTTATATAATGCAGATTTTTATATATTTGTTTTAATTCCTCTATTTTACAAGAATTAAAACTTTCTGATTCGTGAAATTGATATTTGTTATTAGAAATTTTTTCTAGGATAACAAAATACCACAATCTACCAATATTATATGCTCCTAACATTTTTTTAGATTTATTAATTTCAATTGCTACAACCATCTCCGCTATCAATTGCATTAGTGGTTCTGAATCTGTTTTTTGCTTTTTAAATTCTCGCAAAAAGAAAAATGGATTTATAGGTTCAAGATCCCCACTTGCAACAAGAAAATCAGCTTTTCCTTTAAAAATATTACCGTTTATTGTTCCATAAATTTCTGCTTGAAACCATTCACGATAATTTTCTCCATAAAAATAAACTCTATTTAAAAGTGGATTAATAAAATGTCCGAATAATTGATTTTCCATATAAAAATCAATATTATATTCATTTGCTTTTATTAAATTTAACAAAAATTCTTCATCGTATTTGTTAATTTCAAATTTAAAATCAGACCAATTTTTAAATATTTTTCTATTTCTAACTTGTTTAATATTAATAATTTTTTTTAATATCTTATAGGTAATTTCAGAAAAATTATATTTTTTTTTCTCCATGATTTTTAAACGTAAAAATTTAAAAAAAATTATTTTTTTTGGAGAAATTTCTAAATTTTAAAATTCATAAAAAATTGACGTTTTTTTCCAAAAAAATTTTTTTTTAATAATTTAAAAAACATTAAAAATTGACGTTTTTTTCCAAAAAAATTTTTTTTTAATAATTTAAAAACATTAAAATTTTGACATTTTTTGAAAAAAAATTTTTTTTTTAATGATTTAAAATCATTAAAATTTTGACGTTTTTTGAAAAAAAATTTTTTTTTTAATGATTTTAAATCATTAAAAAATTGACGTTTTTTGAAAAAAAATTTTTTTTTAATTTAAATTTAAAAAAAATTATTAAAAATAAATATTTGATTTTCAATGTTTTATAAAAAAAAATAAAAAAATAATATATAATTTCAAAAAAAAAATAAATAAAACCCAACCATATCAGAAAATAATACGTGTATAAAGATGAATATGAATTTTAAATAATTTTTTTAAATTAAAATAAAAATGAAAAATATAAATTCTTTTTTAATGGCAATGATTTTGAGTTTCGTTTTCTTTGGAGCGAAAGCAACTCAAGATAGAAATGACACCATAGTAGATAATGGATGTACGGCAGAATTTAACTATTGGGTGGATGAGGATATGAATGTAAATTTTTACAATCATATGGTTTGGATAAATGATCCAATTATTGATGGAGATTCTGTTAATTTTGATATTCCAAGTTTTGATATTGAATTTGCTTGGAGTTTTGGAGACGGGGAAACTTCTGACGAAGCAAATCCAAGTCATATTTATTCTGAAGAAGGTGAATATGAAGTAACTTTAACAGTAACAACAGATGATTGTGAAGATACTCAAACTCAAACAGTTAATGTTGAAACTTACAATTGGGAATGTAATGCTTATTTTTATTATGATTATATAGGCGATATGTCTTTGCAATTTTTTCATTACGGAAATTTGATTGATTATGACGATAATGATGCAACAGATAATGATTTAACTTATGCTTGGAATTTTGGAGACGGTAACACTTCTGACGAAATGATGCCAACTCATACTTATGAAGTAGAGGGAAATTATAACGTTTCTTTAACTATTTCAAATGGTGATGATTGTGAAGATATTTATTCTATAGAGATAGAAGTAGAAACTTATCAATATCCTGATGAATGTACAGCAGAATTTGATTATTGGGCAAATGAAAATATGGAAGTAAGCTTTTATAATTATATGAGTTGGGGTTGGAATTCTGATGTAAATACTACTGAATTCACTTGGAATTTTGGAGACGGCGAAACTTCTAACGAAGCAAATCCAGTTCACGTTTATATGGAAGAAGGAGAATATGAAGTTACTTTGACTGTTAGTAATGGAGATGATTGTCAAGAAACTTCCACACAAACTTTTTATATAGAATCTTTTAATTGGGAATGTGATGCTGATTTTTATTTCGAAAATATTGGTGGATTAGATATTCAATTTTATGTTTTACAATACACAATTTTAGAAGAAAATAATTATGTTTATTCTTGGAATTTCGGAGACGGTAACATTTATTATTCTCAAAATTACGATTTAAGTATAGACTTTTTACATTATTCAGGTAATTGGTGGGATGATAATGATACAATAGATACAACTGACTTAACTTATTTTTGGAATTTTGGAGACGGTGAAAATTCTAACGAAGAAAATCCATCACATACTTATCCAGAAGAAGGTTTTTATGAAGTAAGTTTAACTATCACTAACGGTACAGATTGCGAAGATACTTACACAGTAACTATAGAAGTGATAGATTATGAATATCCTCCGATTGAGTGTAATGCAGAATTTTACTTCTGGGTAGAAGAAAGTATGAATGTTTATTTCTCTTCTAATTATGTTTCTCCATTTGGATATTCGCCAGGAGAATTTACTTGGGATTTTGGTGATGGAAATGTTGTTACACAAGAAAACATTTTAATGACAAATCACATTTATGAAGAAGAAGGAACTTATGAAGTTACATTAACTATAGTAGCAGAAGATTGCGAAACTTCGTTTACACAAACTGTTGAGGTAGAAAATTTTGATTGGTCTTGTCAAGCAGGTTTTTATTTTTATCAAAATAGTGATCTAAGTGTTCAATTTTACTATGCCGCAGGTAATGTGTTTGATGAAGATTCTATTATAAATAATGATGTTAATTTAGCTTGGGATTTTGGTGATGGAGAAACTTCTAACGAATTAGATCCTGTTCACATTTATGCAGAAAACGGAAATTATCAAGTTACATTAACTGATGCAACTTTTGATTATCAACAAATTGAAGATATTGTTTATTTCTATCCTATGATTGGAATGATAGATTGGTTTGTAGATCCTAATTTAACCTTCACTTGGAATTTCGGTGACGGAAACACTTCTAATGAAATGGCTCCGAGTCATATTTATGAAGAAAATGGTTATTATGAAGTTACATTTACTATCGAAGGAGAAAATTGTAATGATACAAAAACTGTAACTGTTTATGTTGACGAAAATGGAAATCCAAATCCATATCTTATTTGTGGATGTTACTTCTCAGAAGAAAGCAGTCCTTTACACACTTTCACAGAAGATGGAACTTATGAAGTTTGCTTAACTGTTACTTGTGATTCTGGTTATGTTTCTACTAATTGTGAAACAATTGTAATAGAAAATGGTGCTAATTTAAGAGCGATTTCTGGTACTGTTAATCACGATGGATATACTGAAGAAATTATAAATTCTCTTGTTTTATTGATTGAATCTGACGAAAATGGAGAAACTTTTGAAATAGTTGACATGGTAGAAACTGAAAATGGTTTATTTAATTTTAGTGCTGATGCAGATGGAATTTATTATTTATATGCTATTCCATTTAGTGGAACTTATTTACCAACTTATTTTGGAGATGTTATTTTCTGGCAAGATGCTTCAAGTATTAATGACGTTAATTGTGTAGATTGTTTATATAATATAACTTTACAAAGTTTCAATTTCGAAGGAGATTTCTTTGGTGATTGTTATATTGGTGGAAATATCGTTAATGACGGAGGAGGAAAATCAAGTTTAGAAAATATAACTGTAGTTTTATTAAATGAAAACGGCGAAGCGGTAGCTTTCACAACTACTGACGCAAATGGTAATTTTGAATTTACAAATATTCCTTTTGGAAATTACAGTGTACGTGTTGAAATTATGGGAAAAGAAAGCCAAACTTATAATGTTACTTTAGATGAAAATAATACTTCTGATAATGTTGAGTTTAATATTTCCGGAGAAAATGTTAATGTTGTAAGTTCTGAAATTGTTAATTTTATGATAAATAAAGTATATCCAATTCCTGCAATTGAAAAATTGAATGTTTCTTTGAATATAGAAAATTATAGCAATTTGAAATTTACTTTAACCAACTCTCTTGGACAAGAAGTAAATAGCAAAAATGTAGAAACTAAAAAAGGTCATTTGAATTTTGAAATGAATGTTTCTGAAATTCCAAATGGAATATACTTCTTGAATATTACTGACGAAAATAATCTAAGAACAACTAAAAAAGTTGTCATAAATCGTTAAGATTTGATATTGTTTTTTTGAAATTTAAAATGCTTTTTTGAAAAAAAAAGCATTTTTTTTCAAAAAATTAAAAAAAATATTTATATTTATTTTTATATTATAAATGCAAATAGATAAAAACGTATTAAAATCGTGTATTAAGAATGATCGCAAAGCTCAGCAATTTTTGTATAAGTCTTGTTATAATATTCTTATGTCTGTTTGTATTCGTTATAAAAAAAATGAAGAAGATGCCAGAGCATTATTAAATATGGGTTTTTTAAAAATCTTAAAAAATATAAAAAAATATTCTAAGAAAGTTCCTTTTGAGGCTTGGATACGAAAAATTATGATAAATACAATTATTGACGAATTTCGTAAAAACAAGAAAGAAAAAGAAATGATGGATTATAAAGATTTTCAAGATTTCGATGATAATAGTTCTTTGATTGATTATAATGAAGCGGATAAGAAATTTGATGCTAATGATTTGGAAATGATGATAAAACTTTTACCAAAAGTTAGTCAAAAGGTTTTTAATTTGTATGTGATTGACGGCTACAATCATAGAGAAATTGGTGATATGTTAAATATATCTTCAGGAACGTCAAAATGGCATTTATCTTTTGCGAGAAAGAAAATTAAAGAAATGATTAAAAAAAGTTTTGCTAATGCAAAAAGTATAATATTATGGTTGATAGGAGTTTAGATAAGTTATTTAAAGATAAACTCGAAAATAGAGAATTTGAGTTTAAAAATACATTTTGGAATGAAATGGAGGAAACCATCGAAACAGATGGAGAATTTGCTTCAGAAAATCCAAGTGCATGGAATAATTTTATTGATAATTTTTTTAAATTTAATTCTTTTTCTTCTTATATAATTACTTTTACGGCTATAAGTTTTTTTACAATTTCTTTTATGTTTTTAAGAACTTCGCCAGATATTTTGATGGAAAATATTGCTTATATTTCAAAAAAAAATAGTGAAAAAATTGTTAAAAAAATAAATGAAATTTATGAAAATAATTTGGAATTATTAAATTTCAATAAAAATGAAAATTCCGAAAAAAATTTTTTTGCAAAAAACGATGAAAATTTAAATAAAAATGAAAAATCTGAAAAAAAATTTTTTGCAAAAAATGATGAAAATTTAAATAAAAATGAAAAATACGAAAAAAAATTTTTCGCAAAAAACGACGAAAATTTAAATAAAAATGAAAAATACGAAAAAAATATTTTTTCAAAAAACGATGAAAATTTAAATAAAAATGAAAAATCTGAAAAAAAATTTTTCGCAAAAAACGACGAAAATTTAAATAAAAATGAAAAATACGAAAAAAATATTTTT
>NBLL01000046.1 GCA_002084355.1 Bacteroidetes bacterium 4572_128
TAAAATATTATTTTTTATATCAAAAAAAAGAATTATAATTGCCTTAAAATCAATAATTTATTCCTTAGACTGACGGCTATGGCGTGGACGCTTGACGCATATGGAAATTATTGAGATAATTAAAAATATAAATTTGTAAATTTTTTTCCTTTTAAAAAAAAAATTTTCCAAAAACGACGAAATTTTTATGTTTTTTAATATTAAAAAAAAAAATTTTTTTTCAAAAAAACGTCAATTTTTTAAGATTTTAAATTATAAAAAAATTTAATTTATAATTTTTTTTAATTTTGTATATAATTTTTTTTAAAATAAAAAATGAAAAGAAAAAATATAGTTGCTGGAAATTGGAAAATGAATACAGATTTAAAATCTGGTTTAAAAATGACAACAGAAATTAATAAATTTATAAAAGAATATCATGGAGATGTTAAAATAATTATTGCTCCGCCTTTTACTCATTTATCTAAAATTTCTGATTTATTAGATAAATTTAAAATTTCTATCGCTGCTCAAAATTGTTCTGATAATGAAAATGGAGCTTTTACAGGAGAAATATCAGTTTCTATGCTAAAATCTTTAAATGTTAATTCTATTATTATCGGACATTCTGAAAGAAGAAATTATTTTAATGAAACCGATGAAATTATTTCTAAAAAAGTAAAAATTTGTTTGAAATATAAATTGACACCGATTTTTTGTTGTGGTGAAAATTTGCATGAAAGAGAAGAAAATAAACATTTTGAGATAATTAAAAATCAATTAAAAAATGGTTTATTTGATTTATCAAAAAATGATTTTCTTAATGTGATAATTGCTTATGAACCAGTTTGGGCGATAGGAACAGGAAAAACTGCGAAACCAGAAGAAGCACAAGAAATGCACAAATTTATTAGAAATGAAATTAAAAATAATTATAATAAAGAAGTTGCTAATAAAATTAGCATACTTTACGGCGGAAGTTGTAATCAAAATAATGCAAAAGAATTGTTTAAAAATAAAGATGTTGATGGAGGCTTGATTGGCGGTGCTTCTTTAAAACCAAATGATTTTATTAAAATTATAAAGTCTTTTTAAATTTTTTTTTATGAAATTAAAAACTTTAAGAAAATGGAATAGGATTATTCATAGAGATTTAGGTTATTTTTTCTTTGTGATGACTTTAATTTATTCCATTTCTGGAATAGCAATTAATCATTTAAGAGACTGGCAACCAAATTATATAATAGAAGACATAGAAGTAAAAACAGATATTGATTTTAATAAAGTAAATGAAAAAAAAATTTTATTGCTTCTGGAAAAATATAGTAAAAAAGAGGATTATAAAACTTATGAAGTACAGGATAATAAATTAATAATTTTTATAAAAAATGGCAGTTTAAATTTAAACATTAAAAATGGAGAAGGTATTATAAAAACCATCAGATCTAGACCGTTTTTTAAACAAATTAATTATCTTCATTACAATCCAAATGTTTTATGGACTTGGTTTTCGGATATTTTTGCTTTAGCATTAATTATTCTTGCAATTAGTGGACTTTTTATTGTCAGAGGAAAAAATGGAATTAAAAAAAGAGGTGTAATTTTAGTTGCACTTGGTTTATTGTTTCCTATAATATTTTTGATTTTTTAAAAAAAAAAATTCAGATATGATAAAAAAAACATTTTTAATTTTAATTTTTCTATTTTTTAGTTCTTCTATTTATGGACAAATAAAAAAGACTTTTTGGAAAAATGGAAATAAAAAAATGGAAGGTTTATTTATTAATAATAAAAAAGAAGGGATTTATTTTTTTTGGTATAAAAATGGTCAATTAGAAATGAAAGTTCCATATAAAAATAATGATTTAAATGGTAATTTTGTTGAATTTTACGAAAATGGAAATATCAAAAGTAAAGGAATTTATAGCTTTAATAAGAAAAATGGGAAATGGTTTTTTTATTATGAAAATGGAAATTTGTACATAGAAACGTTTTTTTTAAATGATTTATATGATGATTATCTAACAGAGTATTTTTTATCTGGAAAAATAAAAGAAAAATCTTATTTTGTAAATGGAATTTTACAGGGAAAATGGATTTCTTTTTATGAAAATGGAAGTAAAAAAGAAGAAGGAAATTGTAAAAACGGTAAAAAAGATGGGTCTTGGACATATTATTTTGATAATGGAAAAATTCATTATATAGAAATATATAAAAATGGAGATTTTATTAGATAGTTTTTTATTAAAAAAATCATAAAATTTTGGACGTTTTTTGAAAAAAATTTTTTTTTAACATTGGAGTTTTTTTTTTAAATTTTAAAATTTTGGACATTTTTCGAGAATTTTTTTTATTTTGGAATTAAAAAATGTTAAAATTTTGGGTATTTTTGAAGAAATTTTTTTTCAAAAATAAAATCATTAAAATTTTGGGCATTTTTGAAAATTTTTTTTTTAATCTTAAATAAAAAAAATTTATGATTTTTAAAGAGATTTTTTAATTTTTAAAAAAATATAAATTATGGAGATCTTAATAAAATTGAAAAAAATATTTTCTGATAATTATAATTCATCTAATTCTTTTTGGATGAAAAAATATTTAAAAAATAAATTTGAATTTTTTGGAATAAAAGCACCTTTGCGAAAAAAGCTTTCTTCTGATTTTCTAAAAAAGAAAAATCTACCAAAGAAAGAAAATTTAGAAAAAATTGTAAAAGAATTATGGAACTTTCCAGAAAGAGAATTTCAATATTTTGTTATAGAATTGTTAAAAAAATTTCAAAATAATTTTGAAAAAAAAGATATTTTTATTTTAGAATATTTGATTTTAAACAAATCATGGTGGGATACTGTTGATGCAATTGCTTCTAATTTAGTTGGAGGATATTTTAAAATTCACAATGAAAATTTAGAAATTATAGAAAAATGGACAAATTCGAAAATTTTTTGGTTAAATCGTGTTTCTTTGCTTTTTCAATTAAAATATAAAGAAAAAACAAATTCCGATTTATTATTTTCAATTGCATTAAAACATTCAAATTCTGACGAATTTTTTATACAAAAAGCAATAGGATGGGCTTTAAGAGAATTGTCAAAAACAAAACCATATCTTGTAAAAAATTTTGTGAAAAAAAATAAATTAAAACCGCTAAGCGAAAGAGAAGCTTTAAAAATAATTAAGAATTTTTTAATATAATATTTTTAAAAAATGAAATGTCTTATATAATTTTATGAAATCTTAAAATATTTTAAATTAATTAATATTTGAATCTATAAATGCAATTCTTGTATAAAAAAATTATATTATATATTAAAAAAATATTAAAAAAATTAAAATGATATTTTTTAATTTTTTTTATAAAAAATTTTTTTTTTTGAAAAAATGATATTTTTTTTAATTTTTGAAAAATTTTAAATTAAATTTGAAAAAATTATTTTTAATAAAAAAATTTTTTTAAAATATATTTTATATATAATATTGTATTATGGAAATAATTTTTTATTAAAAGAATAAATATTTTTTACATTTTAAAAAAATGATTAAACAACGATTTATTATAATTTTTTGTACCATAATTTTTGGTTTTTCAAATTGGATAAAAGCTCAAGATGTAAGTTTTTCTCAATATTATGCTAATTTATTGTATCTAAATCCAGCTTATGCTGGCTCGGAAATTTGTCCAAGAATTTCCTTGAACAGTAGAACTCAGTGGCCGGGTTTGCGAGCAAATTTTCAAACTTATTCAGCATCTTATGACCAACATTCTGATTTTTTACAAGGAGGTATAGGCTTCCAAATAGTTCAAGATGCTCAGGGCGATGGAGCAATAAAAACAACTTCTATAAGCGCTGCTTATTCTTATGATTTAAAAATCAATCGTTTTATATCTGTAAAAGGAGGATTTCAAGCATCTTATTTTCAAAGAAGTATAGATAAATCAAATATGATTTTTGCTGATATGATAGATCCTTTACACGGAATAATTTATGAGACAAAAGAAATTTTACCTGATTTAGATAAAAAATTTTTTGATGTATCTGCTGGTTTTATTGCTTATAGCAAACAATATTATCTTGGTTTTGCTGTTCACCATTTAACAGAGCCAGGAGAATCTAATTTGAGTAGAAGCGATGATATTTTAGCACGCAAATATACTTTACATTTTGGAACAACAATTCCTTTAACAAGCGAAAGATTTAAGAGAGGCGAACTATCTATTTCACCTAATTTTTTGTATCAAAAACAATCTGATAATCAACAATTAAATTATGGTTTATATTTAAATAGATTAAATATCGTTGGAGGAATTTGGCTAAGACACAATTTAAAATTCGAAAGAGATTCATGGATTTTATTACTTGGTTATGTGAAAGATAATTATAAAATTTCGTATAGTTATGATTTAACTGTTTCTGAACTCGGAAGAGAAACATTAGGAGCACACGAAATTACTTTAACTTTTATGTTACCTTGTAAACCAAAAACAAAAATTTTTAAAGCAATAAATTGTCCATCTTTTTAGTTTTTATATAAAAAAAAATTAAATTTTAATTCATAAATTATGAAATTTATATCAAATATTATCATTATTATTTTTGCAGTATCCTTGATATTTTCCTCTTATTCCTGCAAAAAACCAGTTTATTCTTCAACAACAGGTTGGGAATATAATAATGCAGAAAATGGAGGTTTTGAAGTCCAAACAGAATATTACGAACAACAAACAGGACCAGGTTTAGTTCTTGTAGAAGGAGGAACTTTTACTATGGGACAAGTGGAGCAAGATGTTTTATATGATTGGAATAATGTGCCACGTAGAGTGACAGTAAGTTCTTTTTATATGGATGAGACCGAAGTAAAAAATGTTGATTACAGAGAATATTTATATTGGATAACTAGAGTATTTACTGAATATCCAGAAGTTTATACGAAAGCACTTCCAGACACTTTGGTTTGGAGAGAACAATTAGCCTATAATGAACCTTATGTAGAATATTATCTTAGACATCCTGCTTATGATAATTATCCAGTTGTAGGAGTAAATTGGGAGCAAGCAGTAGAATATTGCAAATGGAGAACAGACAGAGTAAATGAAGACCTTTTAATACAAAGAGGTATTTTGAAAGTTGATAATGCTCAGCAAAATGATGCAAATTTCAATACTGATGCTTATCTTATTGGTCAATATGAAGGTCTGACAGGAGAAAGATTACCAGATTTAGACCCAAATTTAGATGCAAGAAATGTACGTATGGAAGATGGTATTTTATTACCAAAATATAGACTACCAACAGAAGCAGAATGGGAATATGCCGCTTACGCCTTAGTAGGAAATACTGTAGATGAAAGAATTTACAATAGAAAATTATTCCCATGGAATGGTCATTATGTAAGAAATGATTCCAAAGAAAACAGAGGACAAATTAATGCAAATTTTGTTCGTGGACGTGGAGATTATATGGGTGTTGCTGGTGCATTAAATGATAATGCAAGTGTTCCTGCACCAGTATTTAAATATTGGCCTAATGATTACGGTTTATATTGTATGGCAGGAAATGTAAGTGAATGGGTATTAGATGTTTACAGACCATTATCTTTGCAAGATGTTAGTGGTTTTAGACCTTTTAGAGGAAATGTTTTTCAAAAATTATTAAGAGACGAAGAAGGAATAATTGCTGAAAAAGATACACTTGGAAGACTACAATGGGTAGATGTAACTGACGAAGAAGCTATGCACAGAAGGAATTATGAAAAAGCTGATAATATTAATTATAAAGATGGTGATTTAAATTCATCTATTATCGGTGGAGATGATTGGAATTCTGTTGAAGATCATCCAGGAACAAAAGCAATGTATTTACAAGGAAAAGGAGAAATGCACGATGGAATGACTTCATTAATAAATGACCAAGCAATGATTTATAAAGGTGGTTCTTGGAAAGACAGAGTATATTGGTTAATACCCGGAACAAGACGTTTTCTTGATTACGAACAATCTACTTGCGATTTAGGTTTTCGCTGTGCTATGATAAGAGTAGGTTCTCCCGGCGGATTTTAAAATATTATAATTTTATAAAAAAATAGAAACTATAAAGTTTCTATTTTTTTTTATAAAAAAATTTTTTATAAAAAAAAAAAATATAATTTTGTTAAAATTTTTATAAAAAAATTATGAAAAATACTCCATTTACAATTTTCCATAGAGAGATGGGAGCAAAAATTTTACCTTTTGCAGGTTATTATATGCCAATTGAATACAAAGGAATTAATGAAGAACATATTGCTGTTAGAAAAGATGTTGGTGTTTTTGATGTTTCTCACATGGGAGAATTTTGGATAAGAGGTGAAAAAGCATTGGATTTAGTGCAAAAAATTACATCTAATGATGCTTCAAAATTAAAAGTCGGTAAAGTTCAATATTCTTGTTTTCCAAATGAAAAAGGTGGAATAGTTGATGATTTATTAGTTTATCATTATGGAAATAATGAATATTTACTTGTTGTAAACGCGTCTAACATAGAAAAAGACTGGGCATGGGTGAAACAACAAAATACTATGAATGCAGAAATTGAAAATGCTTCTGATAATGTAGCACAATTAGCAATTCAAGGACCAAAAACAATAGCTGCATTACAATCCCTGACAGACATAAATTTAGAAGAAATTTCTTATTATATGTTCAAAGTTGGAAAATTTGCGTCTTGGAGAAGAAATTTGGAAAGCAATTTTCAAAGCTGGAGAAAAAGAAAATATTAAAGCTATAGGTCTTGCCGCAAGAGATACTTTGCGTTTAGAAATGGGTTTTTGTTTGTATGGTAATGACATAAACGACGAAACTTCACCTATAGAAGCAGGTTTATCTTGGATAACAAAATTTACAGATAAAAAAAAATTTATAAATAAAGAAGAACTTTTGTCTCAAAAAACAAACGGTGTAGAAAAACGTTTAAAAGCTTTTGAGATGATAGATAGAGGTATTCCGAGACAACATTATAAAATTCTTGATGTCAATGGAAATGAAATTGGAGAAGTTACTTCCGGAACTATGTCGCCTATGTTAAAAAAAGGTATTGGCATGGGATACATTAAAAAAGGAAACTGGAAAGTAGGAACTGAAATTCTTATAAAAGTAAGAAAAATTTTACTTTTCTTAAATTTTTCGTAATCCGTTAATAAATGTGCAGTCAATATTGAATTTTCTTTGAGGAGACAAGGTATGCCTTCTAATACCGGATAAGCAAGAAAACTTTTTTCTGAATATAGAAAAGATGATTTAATTTTTGACAATTCTGTTCTTGAAATTGGACAAACTAAATCTGGCTTGTTATGATCTTTTGTTTTCTTTTCAATTAAAATAAGTCCTGTTGGATTTAAAGGACTTGACGAATAATCGAAAAGACGATGTTCAATAATTTTATATCCTAACTTCAATGCTGTTGAATACAATTTTGTAACATAGCCATGCTTTTCCATTCTTTTTTTCCCTTCATCATTTGCAAATTCAAATGAAGGCTCAAGTAAAATTAAATATTTTTTCGTTATTCGGTACAATTCTATGAGTGCTTCTTCTTCTTTTCCTCCATTTGGCTCAATAGAATGAGATGTATAAACAATATCAACAGAATTATCTAAAAGTGGAATTTCAAAAAGATTAGCAGTGAAAAATTTAAAATTATTAATATAAAAATCTTTCATAAGTTCTTTTGCAAATTTCAACCTAGACCAAGAAATATCAAAACCTAAAATATCAGAAGGTTTGTTTTTCAAATTTTTAATTAATAAATTTAAAGTTATAGCTTCACCAACACCAATTTCAATAATAGAATTAATATCTTCAAATTTATTAATTATTTTTGCTATCGCATTAGAGTATTTATCTCTAAAATCTTGATCTTTAGAATAAATATCAATATAAGAACCTGCTTGAAAATCATAACTAATTAATATATCTTCTATTGAATTTAATTTATTATTTCCTATCTTTTTAAGATATTGAATAATATTTTCACCTTTATCATAAAGCTCTTTTATTTTTTGTAATTGTTTAAACTTCTCCATAAAAAAAATTTTTTTTCAAAAATGACCCAAATTTTTTAATAAAAAAAATTTTTCAAAAAACGACCAAAATTTTAATAATTAAAAAAAAAAATTTTTCAAAAAAACGACCAAAATTTTAATAATTTTAAAAAAAAAAATTTCAAAAAAACGACCAAAATTTTAATAATTTAAAAAAAATTTTTTCAAAAAAACGACCAAAATTTTAATAATTAAAAAAAAAATTTTTCAAAAAAACGACCAAAATTTTAATAATTTTAATTTAAAATAAAAAAAATTTTTTCAAAAAAACGACCAAAATTTTAATAATTTTAAAAAAAAATTTTGGCTCTTAGAACCTTTTTGTGAAATATAAATTTTTTTTATTAAAAATAAGGTATTATGATTCAAGCGTCCACGCAATAGCCGTCAGTCTAAGCATATTAAT
>NBLL01000047.1 GCA_002084355.1 Bacteroidetes bacterium 4572_128
TGGAACACTTCTAAAGAAAAAAAGTTCAAATCTTTCAATACAGATATTTATGACGATAAATCTAATTTTATTGGAAATAAAAAAATTTATTCTTATGATAATAAGAAATTAATAAGTGTTTTAATTGAAAAAAAGAAAAATAAATTAACAAATGGAATTTCAATTGGGCACATGAGTTCTTCAGGAAATGACTTTCAAAATCAAAATGCTTTATTTATTGAAAATTTAGAGAAACGTAAAAAAGCAGGTGGCAGAAATACAATTATTAGTTCTGCTAATTTTATCAATATTTCTATTTATTTTGCCGTTAGAAAATGTATAAAATCCACTTGGCTCAATGACAGAGACCAATTTTTATGTCCAAAACCAAAATGGAAAAAAGATAAAGAATTTCAAAATGATTGTTTGGCTTTTACATTATTTAATAATAATATAGATATTAAATATGGCACAAACCATTGGATACCATTTACTGAGAATGAAATAAATGCAAAAGACAAATTTGAAAGTAATTTTATGACAAATTATATTTCTGGAAAAATAAGCAAAAATAAAAACATAAAATTAGAGTTTTCACAGGAAGCAAAAAAATTATTTGATGCAGGAAAAGAATTATGGATTTATTATCATAAAATTAATGAAAAATTTAAGAAATAATTTAAATATTATTGCTAAAAAAATAGAAATAAAAGTTTATGAATATGAATTTTTAAAAAAATAATATAAAAAATTGAATTTAAAAAAAAATTTTTTTAAAAATTCAAATTTAAACCGATTAAATATGTTGCTCCATTTTTATCCGCAAAAGCAAACTCCTTTGATTTATCATTAAATAAATTTTTCGCATTGAAAAATACAGAATTATTTTTGTAAAATTTATAATTTATTTTAAAATTGAAAATAAATTTTTTCTTTGTTTTATATGAAAAGAAAAAACTTTCTTCGTTATCTTTAAAATCAAAATTTTGTTCTCCATAAAAATAATAATTAAAATTAAAATATAATTTTTTTATAGGATAATAATTTACAAAAAAGCCTCCATAAAAACTTGGTGTAGATTTGCTTTTCATAGTAATTAATTCTTCTTTAACTTTATCTACATAAATATTAAAAACAGTATCAACTAATATAAATTTATTCAAATCAGTTAAAAAAGTACTTTGAAAAGAAGAAAACATTTTTAAATTAATTTTTTTATTTAAAACAATATTCAAATTTCCTGTAATTCCAAATTGTTTAGCTTTTATTTGTACATTTTTATATTTTTTTTTACCAATAAAAACCATTTTGTCCAGATTAAAATAAGCAGAATCTATAACTGAAATGGCAAAATTTTCGGTTTTAGAGGTGAAAAATTCTATATCAAAATAAATATTAGAATGTAATTTATTTCTAAATCCTATTTCGTAATTTATTGTTTTTAATAGGTCTAAATTTTTATTTCCATCGAGAGAAATTTCAGCAGGAACAACAAAACCTTCTTCTATTTCAAGTTTTCCTTTTATATAATAATTTGTATGAGTATCTACCATAAAAGGACTTTTATTTGCTGTAGAAACAGAAAAACGTATAAAATTATTTTCATTTATTTTGTAAGAAGAAGCAAATTGCAAAGCAGGTGTAATTTTTCCCTTTATTTCATTATAATATTCTTTTCTTACCCCAATAATAAATCTCAATTTATCATCTAATAATTTATAATCAGCTTTTAAACTTAATGCAAAAGTTTTTAAATTATGTTCACCATTTAAAAAACCATTTTTTGTTTCTGTTATAGAATAATTTTTATCACTATAAAAAGCACTTTTATAATTTAATTCCGAATAAAAATTTAAATTTCCAATATTAAAATTATAATCTAAATCATAAGACAAAATGTTTATGTCGTATTTATATCCATCAACATTTTTAGCATTATCATAATATCCTCTTGTATTACTAATTTTAAATCTTATACCTTTTATATATAATTTAAAATTTATGTATTTTGTAGAAGACTCATTAAATGAATATGAAGTAAGATCATTTTCTATATAAACAGATTGCCATTTAGAATTTTCTGTACCAAAAGATAAATCTAATTTTATGTTTTTACTCCAATTATAATATAAAAAAGCATTTATTCCTCTTTGTTTTTTTGCAAGATTGACATCGGAAAAACGATTATCTAAAATTGTTTTTATTCGGTTATAATAGTCCGAAAAAGAATCTGTTCCAAAAACATTATTAGGAATCATATAATAAATAAAAGAATCTAATGGAATTTCTGATTTCGTTGCATGACAAAAATAATCTTTTTGAAAACGCTCTTCTTCATGAAAGTTTCCAGATAAACGAAATCCAAGTTTTTTATTAATCTTTTTTAATGCCGAAAGATTTAGGATTTTTGTATTTACATTTCCATATTGAAAATTTGCATTTATTTTTAATTTTTTTGATTCGACTTTTTTTGTTATAATATTTATTACTCCAGTCATTGCATTTGAACCATACAAAGCACTGGAAGGCCCCCTAATAATTTCAATTTTATCAATATCATTTAATCCTATTGGTAAAGCATTCCATATTGTTCCACCTTGAAAATAATTATAAACAACTCTTTCATCTATCATAACAAGAGTTTTTGTATTTATAGAATATTCCACAGGTTGCTCATGAGGAATATTATCTAAACCACGAATATGAACATCATAATCTCCATTAATTTTTTCTCTTACTATAATTCCCGGTACAAGTCGTAAAACTTCAGGAATAGAAATTGCTCCAGATTCTTCTATTTCTTTGGAAGAAATTACAGAAATTGATAAAGGAGAAGTAAAAGATTTTTCTTTCTTCTTTGATGAAATATATTGACTTGGATTTAATAACATTTCTTGAAATTCTGATAAAGACATTTCCATTTTTTTTGATAACATAATCAAAATTTCTAAATCTAAATCCATCATATCATTATAATCCATATCCAAAATTTCATCTTTTGTAAAATTACTGTAGTTTATTTTTATAGTATCTTCCTGAGATATTCCTAAAAATATATTAAATGATATTAAAAAAATTAATAAAAAAAATTTTTTCATAATTGTAATTTTATTTTAATATTTTTATCAAAGATACAAAAAAATACAAAAATTTGGATATTTTTTTTAATTTTAAATTTAAAAATCATTAAAATTTTGCCGTTTTTTTGAAAAATTTTTTTTTTAATAATTTAAAAACATTAAAATTTTGCCGTTTTTTGAAAAAAATTTTTTTATCAAAATAAAAAATCTTAAAAAAATTGCCGTTTTTTGGAAAAAATTTTTTTTATCAAAATAAAAAATCTTAAAAAAATTGGCGTTTTTTGAAAAAATTTTTTTTTATCAAAATAAAAAATCTTAAAAAAATTGGCGTTTTTTGTTTTTTTATCAAAATAAAAAATCTTAAAAAAATTGGCGTTTTTTGGAAAAAAATTTTTTTTATCAAAATAAAAAATCTTAAAAAAATTGCCGTTTTTTGGAAAAAAATTTTTTTTATCAAAATAAAAAATCTTAAAAAAATCAAAATAAAAAATCTTAAAAAAATTGCCGTTTTTTGGAAAAAATTTTTTTTTATCAAAATAAAAAATCTTAAAAAAATTGGCGTTTTTTTTTTAATTTTTTGTAAAAAACGACGAAATTTTATAATTTTATTAAAAAAAAAATATTCCTCATTTCTCATTAAATTACAATTTTACTACTTTTTTTACAATTTCTTTTTTTTTGCTTACTACTTTTATAAAATAAATTCCACTTTTTAAATTTTCAGTGTTTAAAATAATTTCTTTTTTTTCGGTTTTTTTTTCTATAATTTTTCTTCCATTAATATCTGTTAAATAAATGTGTGTTTGAATATTTTTTTTATTGAAAATAATTTCTAATTTATTTTTAAAAGGGTTAGGTTTAAATTCAAAATCTAAAAACTCTGCGGTATAATTTTCTTTTGTTATTCTTGAAACATCATTTAATATCCAATTATTTGGGTCTATTTCTATACTTATAACTTCCTCTTCTAAATTAAAAATTAGATTTTCTATTTTTTTATTCATTTTAATTTTTAAAATTGTATCTTTTTCTAAAAAATTTAATCGGTATTCTACGGAATTATTAAATAATAATTCGTTTCCATTTGAAGAATTTTGTTCTATTGTCAAATAAAAATTATTTTTATCTTGATACCATTTAGCATTAAAAACTGGATATGAAGATTTATAATACCAATTATTAAAAAAAACAGAAAATTTTTTTTTGCTTTTTTCTTCCAAAATTTTCAAAAAATCACTTGCCGATGCTACATTATTTTTAAATTTTTTTTGAAAATCTCTCATAATTTCAAAGAATAAATTATCATTCCCCAATTCAAAACGTATCATGTGTAAAATTAATGCACCTTTTTGATAAGTTAAAGGAAAAGAAAAAATACGGTTTTCATTTAGTTCATTTTCCGGAATATAAACAGTTCCAAAATCATTCATATATGCAAAATAATTTGCTTCTTCTAACCATTTTTTAGCCTCTTTTTCATTTTTTAAAAATTGCAAAGCAATATATTCTGAATAAGTTGCAAAACCTTCATTTATCCATATATCATTCCAAGAAGCACAAGTAACATTATTTCCAAACCACTGATGACTTAGCTCGTGAGCGACCAAAGTAAAATCAAAATTATTTAAAGTTGTCATGGTTTGATTTTCCATACCACCGGAAATATGTGAAAAACATTGACCATATTTTTCCTTTTCAAAAGGATAAGTTCCATATAATTCGCTAAATAATTCTATTAAATCTTTTGTTTGATGAATTTTTTTTAAATTTCTTTCTAAGAAAAAACTATCCGGAACAAAATTTTGTATAAAAATACTGTCTTTATCTTTTGGATAAGCATAAAAATTATATTCTATATATTCGCCCAGATTAAAAGAAATTAAATAATAAGCAATTGGATAACAACTTTTCCATTGAAAACAAACTTTATTATTTTCCAAATTAACAATTTTTTTTAGCAAACCATTGGAAGCAACTTTGTTTTTTTTATCTGTTGTAATGTGAACAGAAACAGAATCTGCTTTATCACTTAAAATTTGTTTGCAAGGAAACCAATCTATCGAATGAAAAGATTCTGATAAAGTCCATACAATGTTTTTTTTTGACCTAATTCCTTCACCTTTTGCCATTCCGTGATAAAAAATTTTCACTTCAAAATGCACATTTTTTTTTAAAAAATCATCTAAAAAAATACTAATTTCTTTGTTTCTATGTATGAAATTTTGTTTCTTTTTATCTATAAAAACTGAATCAACTCTAAAATCCATAGATAATTCTATTAAAAAAGTGTGTAATTTTTTTTCTGTTTTTGCTTTTATTAAAGTAGAACCTTTTAAAAAAGTAGAATTATTTTCAACTTCTAAATCAATAAAATAATAATTTACATCATAAAAAAATAACATTGGATTTTTGAAAAATTATTATTTTAAAAATAATTAGTATTAAATTTTTTATTAGCATTTTTTATTTGCAATGTAATTTTTTAATTAAAAAAAAACATATTTATATTTAATTTTTTTTTTGTATTTTTGCAAAAAATATTATTTATAATAAATTTAATGGGAACAGAGAAATTAGTTGATTGTATTATATCTGGAATGGAAGAGAAAAAAGGAAATGATATTTCCATATTAAATCTCAGTAAATTAGATTATGCAATAACCAAATATTTTATTATTTGTGATGCTAATTCACAAATTCAAGTTGAAGCAATTGCAAATTCTATAGAAGACAAAACACAAAAAAATTTAAAAGAAAAAGTATGGAAAAAAGACGGTTATACAAATGGCATCTGGATTTTATTGGATTATGTAGATGTTGTTGTTCATATTTTTCAAAAAAAATATAGGGATTTTTATGATTTGGAGGGTTTGTGGTCAGAAGCAGAAATAAAAAATATAAATTAATTTAAAATTTCAATTATGAAAAAAGAAAAAAAAACAGAAAATATTAATAAAAATTCTAAGAAAGAATCTAAGAATGGCAATAAAAATAATATTCCTAAAATGAATGTTTATTGGATTTATGGAATTATTGCTGCTATATTTATTGCAATTCAGTTTTTTAATTTTAGTTCTTCTAACCCTCAAGAAATAAAATGGGAGAAATTAAAAAATGATATTATTCTTGTTCACGACCTTGGACGTGTTGAAATTATAAATGAAAAAATTGCTGAAATTTATATTAAAGAAGAAAAATTAGACTCTAAATATACTTACTTATTTGATGGAACTGGGATAAGTATCGTTTCACGAGAAGGACCACATTTTTATATGAATATAGGAACAGTAGAATCTTTCGAGAATAAATTAGAAAAAATACAAAAGGATTTTCCTGAGCGAGATAAAGCAAATGTAGATTTCGATGAAAGAAGAGATGTATTTGGAGAAATTATGGGTTGGTTATTTCCAATTTTAATTCTTGTTGCAATATGGGTTTTTATTTTTAGACGTATGGGAGGTGCTAGTGGTGGTTCTGGAAGTATATTTAATATAGGAAAATCTAAAGCAAAAATATTTGATAAAGGTGCTGCTGAAGTTAAAATAGATTTTTCTGCTGTTGCTGGACTCGCAGAAGCAAAAATAGAAATTAGAGAAATTGTAGATTTTCTAAAAAAACCGGAAAAATACACTCAACTTGGAGGGAAAATTCCAAAAGGAGCGCTTTTAATAGGACCTCCGGGAACAGGAAAAACTTTACTTGCAAAAGCTGTCGCTGGAGAAGCAAATGTACCATTTTTTTCTATGTCTGGATCTGACTTCGTAGAGATGTTTGTTGGTGTTGGCGCTTCAAGAGTAAGAGATTTATTTCATCAAGCAAAAGAAAAAGCTCCTTGTATTATTTTCATAGATGAAATAGACGCAATAGGTAGAGCAAGAGGAAAAAACTCTGGATTTAGTTCTAATGATGAAAGAGAAAATACTTTGAATCAATTACTTACAGAGATGGACGGTTTTGATACAAACACTGGTGTAATTATACTTGCAGCAACAAATAGAGTTGATATTTTAGATAGGGCTTTATTGCGTGCAGGTCGTTTTGATAGACAAATTCATGTGGAATTACCAGATTTAAATGAACGCAGAGAAATTTTTCAAGTGCATACAAAAATATTGAAAATAAAATCTAATATTTCATTAGAATTTCTTGCTAAACAAACTCCGGGTTTTTCTGGTGCTGACATTGCAAATGTTTGTAATGAATCTGCTTTAATTGCAGCAAGAAAAAATAAGAAAGAAATAGAAAAACAAGATTTTTTAGATGCTGTTGATAGAATAGTTGGTGGTCTTGAAAAGAAAAATAAAATTATATCTGTACACGAAAAAAAGACTATTGCTTTTCATGAAGCAGGACATGCTGCTGTCAGTTGGTTATTGGAATATGCAAACCCTTTAATAAAAGTTACAATAATTCCAAGGGGAAAATCTCTCGGTGCTGCTTGGTATCTTCCGGAAGAAAGACAACTAACAACAACTCAGCAAATTTTAGATGAAATGTGTTCTGCACTTGGAGGAAGAGCGTCAGAAGAAATTAATTTTAATAAAATTTCTACCGGAGCTTTAAATGATTTGGAGAAAGTTACAAAACAAGCTTATGCTATGGTTACATATTTTGGAATGAATGAAAAAATTGGCAATTTAAGTTTTTATGATTCTTCCGGACAAAATGACTATTCTTTTCAGAAACCGTACAGCGATAAAATTGCAGAAATAATAGATACAGAAGCAAGAGAAATTATTGAAAATCAATATAATAGAGCAAAAAATATTCTAACAAAAAATATTGATAAATTAAAAAAACTTGCTGAACTGCTTTTAGAACGAGAAGTAATTTTTGCAGAAGATTTAGAAAGGATTTTTGGAAAAAGGAATTTTAATAATTTGATAAGCAAATAAATTTTATAAAAAAATTATGGAATTTTCACATTTAGATGAAAAAGGCAAAGTAAATATGGTTGATGTTGGTGAGAAGATTATACAAAAAAGAATTGCCAAAGCTATAGGAAAAATCCTTTTAAACAAAGAAACTATTAAATTGATTAAAGAAAATCAATTAAAAAAAGGAGACCTTATGAATGTTGCAAAAATTGCAGGAATACAAGCAGCAAAACAAACTTCGCAATTAATTCCGCTTTGTCATAATTTATTACTGACAAAAATAAATATTAAAACTTTTTTAGAAAATGACGGTGTAATTATAGAGAGTGAAATTCATAGTTTTGGAAAAACAGGGGTTGAAATGGAAGCACTAAATGCTGTCAGTATAGCTTTACTGACAATTTATGATATGTGTAAAAGTACAGATAAAAATATGATTATAGAAAAAATTAAATTAACAGAAAAAATAAAAATTTAATTTTTTATTAAAAAAAATTTTTAAATAATTTTTTTATTTGAAATAAAAAAATTATTTTTGTTTTTTTTATAAAAAAAATTTTGGAGAAGTGTCCGAGTGGTCGAAGGAGCACGCCTGGAAAGTGTGTATACTGTGTGAAATGGTATCGTGGGTTCGAATCCCACTTTCTCCGCATATTTTAATTTTAAAAAATTTTATTAAAATTTAAAAAAAAATGAAAAAATTATTTGCAATAATAGCGGTAATTGGTATGCTTAATTTTGTTTTCTGCGATTTTTTGATTGCACAGGAAAATACAGAAAAAGCAAAAACAGAAGAAATCGCTGATGGTACACAAGACCAAGCTCTTCATCAACAAATTAAACAAAAATTTATAGAAGGTGGAGCAGGTTTTATGGGAGTTGTATTATTAACTTTAATTATTGGTTTAGCTTTGGTGATAGAAAGAATTATTTATCTAAACCTCGCAACTACCAATACAAAAAAATTACTTACTAATGTAGAGGAAGCATTAGAATCAAATGGTATAGATGGAGCAAAAGAAGTGTGTCGCTCTACAAGAGGACCAGTAGCAAGTATTTTTTATCAAGGTTTAGACCGTTCGGAAGAAGGAGTTGAAGTGGTTGAAAAATCAATTATTGCTTACGGTGGAGTTCAAATGGGAATGCTTGAAAAAGGTTTAACTTGGATTGCTTTAATGATTGCTGTTGCTCCTATGTTTGGATTTATGGGAACTGTAATTGGTATGATAGGTGCTTTCGATTCTATACAAGCTGCTGGAGATATTAGTCCGTCATTAGTTGCTGGTGGTATAAAAGTGGCTTTAATTACTACTGTATCTGGTTTAATAGTTGCAATTATATTACAAATTTTTTATAATTATATTGTTTCTAAAATTGATAGTCTTGTTATTTCTATGGAAGATACTTCTATTTCTTTTATGGATATTTTGATGAAATATAATAGAAAACAAGGAGGAAATCTTAAAAAATAAAAAATTATGTTAAAAAAAATCAATTTACTTTCTGTTTTACTTGGAATACTTCTTGTGATTTCTGTTGTGATGGTTTCGCTTTTTTATTTTGCCGGAGAGACAAATGGAATGCCTGATTATACAGAATCTTATATTTTATGGTCATATACTTTGTTTGGTATTGCTATTTTAATAACTGTAACTTTTCCAGTTATTCAAATGGCAAGTAATCCAAAAGGTGCATTAAAAACCATATTTTCTATAGTTATAATATTAGCAATTACAGCTGTTGCTTATACGATGGCATCTGATAAAGAGTTAGTTTTGCAAGGTTATACTGGAGCAGATAATGTTACCAGTACTTTAAAACAAACAGGAACAGGCTTATATTTAACTTATATTTTATTTGGTCTTGCTATTTTATCTATTATTGCTTCAGAAATTAGAGACCTTATTAAGTAATAAATTTTTTAATATTTGAAATATAAAAAATAAAAATATGGCAAGAAGAGGTACACCAGAAGTTAATGCCAGTTCGATGGCGGATATAGCATTTTTGTTACTTGTATTTTTTTTAGTAACAACAACTATGGATGTGGATTCAGGTTTATCAAGAAAACTTCCACCTCCAATAGAAGATAATGAAGAAAAAAAAGATATTGATATTAAAGAGCGTAATGTTTACGTTGTGCTTTTAAATATGAACAATGCACTTCTTGTTGAAGGTAGAGAAATGAAAATAGAAAACCTAAAAGAAGGAGCTAAAGAGTTTATTGAAAACCCTTTAAATAATGAAAATTTGCCAGAAAAGAAAAATAAAGACATAGATTTTTTTGGTAATTATCCAGTTTCTAAGGGAGTTATTTCACTTCAAAATGATAGAGGAACTTCTTATAAATTATATTTGCAAGTTCAAAACGAATTAATCGCTGCTTATAATGAGTTAAGAAATGAAAAAGCTATGCAAAAGTGGGGAAAAAAGTTCGATGATTTGAAAAAAATTCAAAAAAAAGCTATAAAAAAAATATACCCACAACGTATTTCAGAAGCAGAACCTAAAAATATAGGAGAAAATTAAAATGGCTAAATTTACAAAAAAAGGAAAAGGAGGAACACCAGCTATTTCTACAGCATCTTTACCAGATATAGTATTTATGCTTTTGTTCTTTTTCATGGTAACGACAGTTATGCGTGAAACAGATTTAAAAATAAAATTAAAACTGCCGGAAGCAACAGAGATAAAAAAATTAGAAAAAAAATCTCTTGTTAGTTATATTTATGTTGGTAAACCGAAAAAAAGTTTACAAGGTATTTACGGTACAGAGCCAAGAATACAACTAAATGATGTTTTTGCTAAGGTCTCTGATATTCCTGATTATATTTCAAGTGAGAGAGATAAAAGAGATGAAAAAGAAGTCCCATTTATGACGACTTCTTTGAAAGTTGATGAAGAAACAAAAATGGGAATAGTTACGGATATTAAACAAGAATTAAGAAAAGCAAATGCTTTGAAAATTAATTATTCTGCTCGTAAAAAAGCAGAATAATAATAATAAAAAAACGTATTTTTTTATAAAAAAATTTTTGAGTTTACAAATTTTCCGTAAACTCAATTTTTTTTATTTAAAATAAATGTTAATTTTACATGAAATTTTTTTTATATGTAAATTTTGGACAAAAAATGATATTATTAAAATAACAATTATTTCAAAATAGTTGTTATGTTTTCATTTTTTTTCCTATTTTTTTTAATCCAAGTTAAAACTTGGATTCGTTTTTTTGAAAAAAAAATTATAATTTTGCATAATTAAAAATTTCATAAATATAAATATATGAAACTTTCAGCAAAGGAAATAGCAAGTTTTTTAGGTGGGAAAATAGAAGGTAACCCAGAAATTTGGGTGAATGATTTTGCAAAAATAGAAGAAGGACAAGAAAATAAATTATCTTTTCTTGCTAATTTAAAATATTTAAAATTCATTTATACAACAAAATCTTCTGTAATTTTGATTAATGAAGATTTAAAATTGGAAAAAAAAATAAAGCCTACTTTGATAAGAGTTCAAAATGCTTATAATTCTTTCGCAGATCTTTTAAAATTATATCAAAAAAGTAAAGAAAAAAATAAAAAAGGTATAGAAAAACCATCTTTTATTTCGGAAAAAGCAAATTTAGGTAAAAATATATATGTTGCTGCTTTTTCTTACATCAGCGAAAATGCAAAAATTGGAAATAATGTAAAAATTTATCCTAATGTTTTCATTTCTGAGAATGTAGAAATTGGAGATAATACGATTTTGCATTCCGGAGTGAAAATTTATAATGATTGTAAAATTGGTGAAAATTGCATAATTCATTCCAATGTTGTTATAGGAAGTGATGGTTTTGGTTTTGTGAGAGATAAAAACGGTTTACAGCAAAAAATTCTACAAATTGGAAATGTTATTATAAAAAATAATGTTGAAATCGGAGCAAATACAAGCATAGATAGAGCAACTTTAGGTTCTACAATTATTCAAAATGGTGTAAAATTAGATAACTTAATACAAGTTGCTCATAATGCTGAAATTGGCGAAAATACTGTAATTGCATAGTTGGACATTTAAAAATTGCAAATAACACAAGCATTGCTGCGCAATCTGGAATTAATTCAAAGGTAAAAAAAGAAAATCAAATTTTAATGGGATCTCCTGCTTTTGATATTAGAAAATATAGACGCTCTCTTGTTGTTTTCAAAGAACTGCCAGAAATTAGAAATTCTATTTTTAAAATAAAAGAAGAAATAAAAAATTTGAAAAAAAATTAAAAAAAATTTTTTTCAAAAATCGTACAAAAATTTTATGATTTTTAATTTGAAAAAAAATTTTTTCAAAAAAACGGCAATTTTTTAATGAATTTTAAAATTATAAAAAAAAAAATTTTTCAAAAAACGTCAATTTTTTAATGATTTATTTAAAAAAAATATGGCTATCGAACCTTTTTGTGAAATCATAAAAAATTAATAAAATTTTCATTTTAAAATTATTAAAATTTCGGTATCCGTATGCTTCATTTTATTAATTTTATATATTAATTATAATAAAGGAATTTGTGAATCTTATTAAAATAATTTACCATAAGATGATCCATTTTTCAAAAATTCAAGAAATTTATTCAAAAATTTATTATTAAAACTAAATTAAAATTTTATATTTTTTTTTTTTATTATAAAAATAAAAATTATATTTGATTTTTAATCATTTACATTATAATTATTAATTCAAAATACAAACAAATATTAAAAAAATATTTAATAAA